>JADFOC010000407.1 GCA_022563075.1 Pseudomonadota bacterium | reverse complement strand
AGCTGGCTATCACCCCGCCGCCCAGACTATAGAAATCCACATGGCCAACATACAAATATTGCCGATACCGAACATGAACGACCGGTGCAGGACGTTGTTGTAACCAAGATGAATAAACGTGTGAAGCACTCTAGTGGCGACAAATGCCCAGGCAATTGAAATGGGCAATGTATTACTGAGATCCAGCGCGAGATAAGTAACCGCGCCAGCATAGAAAAGAACCGGTACCTCGAACAAGTTGCTGAAGTGGCGAGTGGTCTTGGCGATAAACTCCGGCACTTCTGCACCCGACATTAGCGCAAAATAACTCAGAGGTACGGTGCCTTCGCGCACCGCCCCGAGCCGCGCCCGGGCGGTAATCACCAGCACCACGGTGCTAAGCAGGACTAACATAAACATTGGATATAACATGTGTTCCCCCATTGGCGTTTGTTGTCTTAATAAGTGTTTTCAATGCGATGGATGGCAGTATAATTCCAACTCTCGTTATTGGATACAAGGTTTTCCACATGACTTCAACCCGCTACGATGATCACATCGTCAAGCTCCAGCAGGTCTATACAGCGAGCCTGGAGCAAGTCAATTCCGGGGGCTTGGCGATTGAAGCCGTCTTGATTCACAGTGGCAGTGAGGATCACTATTTTGCCGATGATCGTGCTATACCCTTCCAGGCTTATGGTCATTTCTGTCATTGGTTACCGGTAAACCAGCCCGATCAGTTTCTGTACTTCTGTCCCGGCCAGCGGCCGATTTACTTCCAGATTGTTCCGGATGATTTCTGGTATGACCAGTCGATCGAAGTGGCTCAGTGGTGGGGGGATCAGTTTCAGATTGTCCGGCTTTCCCTGGTAAGCGAAATCGGTAGACATCTGCCGGATACCACGACGGCCTATCTTGGATCAGATCCCGACGTAGCCAAGAAGATAGGTATCGAGTCCTTGCTGGTTAATCCTCAGCCGTTAATTTCCTACCTGGATTTCTGCCGGGCGATCAAAACCGAATACGAGCTGGATCAATTACGTACTGCCAATCGGCTGGCACTACAGGGACATGCCGCCGCCCGCGAAAGCTTTCTGGCAGGCGCAAACGAATACGAGATTCACCAGGCTTTTCTTAATGCCTGCAACATCCTGGAGCAAGAAAGCCCCTATACCAATATCGTGGCTCTGGATGAGAAATCGGCCATCCTGCATTATCAGCACAAACGCCGAGCAGCCGCCACCAACAGCCGAGTATTACTGATTGATGCTGGTTGTCGCGTCAATGGCTATGGCTCTGATGTTACCCGCACATCAGTCAATGACAGTGCACATACTGTGTTTCAATCCTTACTCGCCCACATGGAGAAACTGGAGCTGACCCTGGTGGCACAGATTAAGCCAGGCATGGCTTATCAGGACCTGCATACTTCGGCGCTGCAGGGAATTGCGAACCTGCTGGTAGCGCATGATCTTTGTACGGGTACAGAAGGAGACCTACTTGCACAGGAAATACCGCAACTGTTTATGCCACATGGTGTTGGCCACCTGCTGGGAATACAGGTACATGACGTGGGCGGACATCAACAAGATATATCCGGTGCAAGTTCGTCACCCCCAAAGCACTCACCCGCGCTACGCAATACCCGCGTCATGGAGGAGAACATGGTATTCACCGTTGAGCCGGGTTTCTATTTCATCCCAATATTATTGGAACCGGAGCGCGCGCAGGCAAGAGGTAAATTGATTAACTGGCAACTGGTGGATGAGCTTTATCCCTGCGGAGGAATTCGGGTAGAAGACAACATACGTGTTATTGCAGACGGCGCTGAGAACCTGACCAGACAGTTTGAGGTTTAGCTTGCAGGATGAGACTCACCGATCCAAATTCTATTTATTTATTAACTACAAATTTTTCTATTTGTAGCATTAGTGCAGGCAAGGCATTCTGATTTGCCTTTACCAGTTCTTTGCCACTGGCGCCCATGCTTTGTTGCTGTGCTCTGTCTCGGCTAAGTTCAATCACCAAACTGGCAAGTTCATCTTCATTGCGTACAGTTCTCAAGGCACCAGCTTGTTCAAGCTGCAAGCAGATGGTGGCAAAGTTAAATTGTGAGGGACCTACAATGACGGGAATTCCCAGGGCTGCAGGCTCCAGAACATTCTGGCAACCGGTATCCACCAGACTGCCACCGACAAATGCAATGTTCGCAAGCCGATAGTAGCTCTGCATCTCCCCCATGGAGTCGCCCAGATAAACCTGCGTTGATTCTCCGAAGGATTGATTCAGACTACGTCGTCCAATGTTGAATCCTTTTTCTGTGCAGAGTCTTGCCACTTTGTCGAATCTCTCTGGATGACGCGGCACCAGTAACAGGAGTATCGATGGATCAGACTGCAAAACTTGTTGAAATGCGCTGAGCACTTTGCTCTCTTCGCCTTCGCGAGTACTGGCAGCAATCCATACTGTGCGACCCGACTCGTTAATGGTGCTGAACACTGAGCTTGAAGGTGGTTCTGATTGGTCGATCTCAATATTGAACTTCAAACTGCCGGTAACCGTCACCTTTTTGTCATCGGCGCCCAGTTCGATGAATCGTCGCGCATCCGCCTGCGCCTGCGCCGCTATGCAATCGATCTGGCTTAACATGGCACGCGTGAATTTAGAAAATCGTGCGTAGCTCCGCGCCGACTTCTCCGATAAACGGGCGTTTGCCAATATTAGTTTGACGCCTCTGCGGTGGCAGCAATACACCAGGTTGGGCCATAGCTCGGTCTCCATCAAGATTAGTAGCGACGGATTAACTTTGTTGATAAATCGGTTGGTAGCCCCGGGTAGATCGTAAGGGATATAACTGTGATAGACAGCCTCACCAAACAAGTCTTTCACCCGATCGGAACCGGTCGGCGTCATTGTGGTTACTATAATTTGCGCGTTGGCATAACGTTGCTGTAGTTGACGAATCAAAGCACCGGTCGCCATTACTTC
>JADFOC010000406.1 GCA_022563075.1 Pseudomonadota bacterium | reverse complement strand
AATTTGCGCATTTGCATCTGCTCAAGTAAAAGCGAAGGTGAGTCGTTCCAGGGGCCGACCGATGTGGCCTGGGATTCGTACGGGAATTTCTACGTGGCCGATGGGATCCGCAATGCTCGCATCGCCAAGTATGAACCAAGCGGTCGCTGGATTATGAACTGGGGCAGTCGTGGCACCGGTCCCGGTGAGTTCAATGTGATCCAGGGGATTGCCATCGATGCTGACGACAATATTTACGTCGCTGACTACGCCAACCAGCGCATCCAGGTATTCGACATGCTGGGAAATTACCAAGGAGAAATGGCCGGCTTCGGTGCGCCGAGGGCAATCTGTATTACGCCGGCTCCGAATCAGGTGATGTACGTGTCTAACTCGAACCCTCCCGACAATCTCGACGTGGGTGGGGAGATTTACAAGATACAACTCGATGGAACACTGATCGGTAGATTCGGCCCCGCCGGCAAGCTGATCAGGCAGTTCGGTACCGTCAATGCGATCGACTGTCGGGAAGAGAACCAGTTGTTGGTGGGAGAGTTGGGGAACTGGCGGGCGCAGCGAGTTACACTGGAATAACGGAATTACTCGAAGGATAAAAAAGGGGCCGTAGGAGTTAGTGTTAATTCCGCCGACCCCTGCTTGCCCTACGCGCTAGTTGTCAGTCGGAATACATTGAAAGTCATAGCCGTGACGGGGTTTATATTCCGTGACCCACAAGAAGGGTACGGTGAATAAGAAACCACCGATGATGGCGCCAATATCCGCTTCTTCGCTTCTCCGGAAAGTATGATACTGGGAGCGGCAACCTTCTTTTCTAAGCTCGACATCGTTTCTCGAGAAGGCGACCTTCTGATCGGTATACCGGGCTCGGCCGGTGCCTAAATATTCACCGTTCACAAAGATTTGAGCATCTGGATCCGATGATCTGATCACCGTAGTACTGCTACAGGCAGTCGACAATAGCACTGGTATCAGTACTAACAAACTTAATATCTTTCTCATGTTTATCCTCTCTCACTCGCACTTGAAATGGGTGCATCGCAGTGTGTGACGTAGCATTGCAATATTCACCTGAATCAAAGCTGAATAATGGCGACATTGGCTTGCCTGCATTGTTTTATTTAGAGCAATACAATATTTCACCGTGGTTGAATCGCTCGCTAGTAGTGGACGCCGATGTACTGGATGTTTATGCTACCGACGATAGGATTCGATTCATGCGCGTCTTGGGAGGAATTGTGATGTCTGTTCAGAATATTATTCGCGGGTTCACCGCTACGCTGCTGTTGGTGTCTTTATCTTCACAGGCGCAACAATCTTCAGACGATGCCGGGTCGTCATCCACGCTGACCAAAACGTCAGACATTTCCTATGCAATGGCGGCAGATCGTGATCTTCATCTGGATCTCTACATGCCAGACGGCATCGCCAATCCGCCTTTAATTGTCTACGTGCACGGCGGTGCCTGGCGTGGTGGATCGAAGGCTGAGCCACCGATTGCGCCTCTGGTTGCCGACGGCTATGCCATGGCTAGCTTGGATTTCCATCTATCTGGCGAGGCCATGTTTCCAGCGCAGATTCATGACATCAAGGCAGCCATTCGGTTTCTACGGGGCAATGCAGAACGATATGGTTATGATGCCACCAAGGTCGGCATTCTTGGTTCGTCTTCCGGAGGGCATCTGGTGGCATTGATGGGGGTAAGCAATGGTCACGAATCGCTGGAAGGAACGCTCGGTGACTATCTGGAGGAATCCTCCGATGTCCAGGCGGTGGTCAGTTACTATGGCGCTTCAAACCTTACTTCCATATTGAATCAATCGACTCCACTCGGTTTGCGGGTGCGCATACCCGCACTGGACCTTCTCATCGGTGGTCAACCGGAAGACGTAAACGAGATGGCTAAATTGGCGAGTCCGGTTTTTCATGTAGACGCCAACTCCGCACCATTGCTGATGTTACATGGCGACCAGGATCCGCAAATGCCCATCAATCAGTCACACGAACTGCATAATGCCTATAAACAAAATAATTTATTTGTCCAGTTTGAAGTAGTTCACGGGGCTGCACACGGTGGAGCAGTATTTTATGACGCCAACAGCAACGCGTTGGTGAAGTCTTTCCTGGACCAACAACTTCGTTGAAAGAAATTCGGGTCAAAGTTAGATTTGTATTTGGATTATTCGATAGCGGCGTAAATAGAAGGGGCTTTGCTGTGGCTCTGATTTGCCCTGGCCAAAATCCATGTCGATAAAACGTTGCTTGTTTGACTCCCGATTGGCTCGCAGCAAATGCTGTAGATGTGGATGAGGCGCTGCACATGATGAGCATTGAAGCTGCCTATGCCCTCTTCATGGGAAAAAAATTGGCAGTCTCATGCGCGGCAAATTTGCCGACATCGTGGTGCTTAGCGACAATCCACTCACAATCGATCAAGACGCCCTGATCGAGTTGGAAGTGTTGATGACAATGATCGACGGCAGCGCCGAATATTGTTTGTCCGGCCAGGCGCAGGTGTGTCCTGCAGAAAGCCTGTAACATAATTGGAGGCCAACATGGTGACAAGCCGTAGACAATTCCTAAAGGCAGTTAGTGTGGTTGGTTTAGCTGGCATCGCGATTAGTTCGGTCGCGGTACGTAAATCTCGGGCACAAACCAGTGACCTCCCGAGCATACACATGGCGCAGACCACCGTGCTGAATATTGGCTACGAAGAACATGGCGACAGTGCTGGTTATCCCATCATCCTGCTACACGGTTTTCCCTATGATGTGCGTTCATTCGATGCAGTAGTAGCGCCTCTGGCAGGTGCCGGATACCGCGTTCTGCTGCCCTATCTTCGCGGTTATGGGCCGACGCAATTTCGTGATCCAGATGCACCGCGCATGGCCGAGCAGGCGGCCATCGCCCAGGATCTGGTGGACTTCGCCGATGCCTTGGCCATCGAGCAATTCGCCGTCGCTGGTTTCGACTGGGGCAA
>JADFOC010000034.1 GCA_022563075.1 Pseudomonadota bacterium | reverse complement strand
AGATAGTGCCGCGCAGATTGTCAAATACAACCACTTCCTCGGAAAGCCTCAGCAGGATATCCGGGGTGCCAATCTCGTCCCTGCCGGTAGCAGCACCGATGCTGGTTTCCACCAGGCGCACCGTGTCATAGGAGAAATATCCGACCAACCCACCAGAATAGATTTGTCTATCTGGGATATCTGCTACCTTATAGCGGGACTTAAATTCGGTGATGAAACTGAAAGGATCGTCAGTCGACAGCTCCTCGACAATGTTACCGTCAGTCTCAACCGTCAGCTTAGCGTCAACTAATCTTAAAATAGTGTGGCAAGGCAAACCGATGATGGAGTAGCGACCCCACTTTTCGCCGCCCTGCACCGACTCGAACAAGTAACTGTACATGCCCCTGCCGAGCTTGAGATAGGTACTGAGGGGGGTTTCGGTGTCGGCGAGAACTTCACGAACGACCGGAATGCGGTTGTAGCCTGCCTTGGCCAATTTCTGGAACTGCTTCTTATTCATCACGACATTAGCTCTTGGGGAAATCTAACTAATGGCGCTTAGTGGGCTTCTGCCCCAATTCAGCACGCATGGCAGAGATTGTCTCTGCATAGTCTTTACTGCCGAAGATGGCAGATCCCGCCACAAACATGTCGGCGCCAGCATCGGCGATCTCTCGGATATTCTTCACCCCTACGCCGCCGTCTACCTCCAATCTAATGGGGTAGCCGCTGTCTTCGATCAGGTCGTGGACCCGTTTAAGTTTCTTCAGCGTCGACACTATAAATTTCTGACCACCGAATCCTGGATTCACCGACATCAGCAGAATGACATCGATCTTGTCCATCAAAAACTCGAGGCACTCGAGGGAACTTCCTGGATTGAACACCAGACCGGATTTACAACCCTGATCGCGTACCAGTTGCAGCGATCTATCGATATGAGCAGTCGCCTCGGGATGAAAACTAATATAACTGGCGCCTGCCTTGGCAAAATCCAGAATAAGTTGATCGACGGGTGTCACCATCAGGTGCACATCGATAGGCGCGGTGATCTTGTGTTTACGCAATGCCTGGCAAACCATCGGTCCGATGGATAGATTCGGGACGTAGTGATTATCCATGACATCGAAGTGGATTAGATCGGCGCCGGCATCCAGCACAGCATTGACCTCCTCACCGAGTCTGGCGAAATCTGCCGACAGAATAGAGGGTGCAATTAAGTAATCTTTCATAGGCTTGCCCGACGCCACCGTATTGAATTTGTGAGGTATTTTACAGGGATTGCCAGGACTTGTCGTGATAAGAAATGACTGGCACCTACGGTCTTTCAGACTCAGGTGATTCTCGCAAGGGCGATGGGTGAGAACTCCGCCATTTAGTATATTGGGATGCATAGCCGATGCTAGACCAAGGAAAACGGTAGCCGATAGAACAAATCCCCACCAGCGCATGGATCAACTCTTGGTCAGACTGACGCCCATTATGCTCTGATCTTTCTGAAGCCGCAGACCATTTCATAGGCGCTGCGAATTGCCATCGATTTTTCCTGCGCCTGCTTCAGTGACTCTTCCGAGAGATCGTCTCTGACCAATTTGTCAGGATGGTAACGCGACATTAGACGCAAATAAGCGCGCCGTATCTCGCCATCTGCTACTTCGGGCTCCAACTGCAATACCGTATAAGCGCTATGCAGAAAGGATTTCGCTTTCACCTGCTTGCTGTCCACATGCCGCTGCATCTCAGCACAAATAGCTAGAAATTCTGTCTTGCTAAAACCCAGTGCTTCGGCCACATCTCGCAGCAGAACTTTTTCTTCCAGTCGCATGTCGCCTTTTACATAGGAGTTTCGGCATTGAATTTTTAGAAAAAGATTGGAAAGAGCGCTACGAGGACCAATAACTTTAACCATCAAATGCACACACTGCATAACATCTGTATTAAGTTGTTTGCCCTGCTCAAAGAAACTGATCGCTTCGAGACGAGCTTCGCTATTGAGCCCCAACAGATTCATGATGGTGCTGGCGTAGCGTACTTCGCCCGCACTGACGTGGCCATTCAGTTTGGATACTCGACCCATTAGCGCAAACATCGCCATGGTAAACGCATGTTCCGTACGACCACCCGCCGGCACAGCAATTTCAGGCGTACTGCCGTTGAGCCGTCCGGTTATTGCTTTCTTGTAGGCCCTGTTCAGCAATAATGCCAACATCATTTATTCTCCAGCAGTATCCCTGACCAGCGTATTCAATTCCTTTAGCCGCTCCGGTGTACCGATGTCCATCCACAGCCCCGCATACACTTCACCGCTGACGCGGTTCTCACGCATGGCATCCTGCAACAGCGGTACCAGGGAAAGCGGTTGGATGGGGTAGCCTGTGAACAAATTTTTGTGCAATACACTGATACCACTAAAGGTCAGACGCTGATCGCCAGTGCTGTGATCTTCGTGCACTCTTCCTTCTTCATCTATATTGAAATCACCGTAGGGGTTGTGGTCGGCATTTTCCACCAGCACCAAATGTGCCAGTCGATTATGCCCATCCACCGGGAGCAACCGCGAATAATCAAAATCTGTCCAAATATCTGCATTTACCACGATGAAGCTATCATCTTTAAGTTTAGACAGAGACTTGATGATACCGCCAGCAGTTTCCAGACGAATCGCCTCTTTCGAATAGCTGATGTTAATATCATACTGTGAGCCGTTGCCCACTGCGTCTTCTATCATAGAACCCAGATAGAAATGATTGATTACAATGCCAGTCACCCCGGCCGCCACCAGCCTTTCTATCTGGTGTCCGATTAGAGTCTTATCCCCTACTTTCAACAGAGGCTTGGGAAGATCGGCGGTCAGTGGCTGCATGCGCTTGCCCAGTCCGGCCGCTAGTATCATTGCACGCATCAGGATTCCAACTTGAGTTTCGTCTTGGCGAGTGGTAGTACGATCTGTTGCAGCCAATCCAGGAAAGAAGTCATTTCGCCGTAGTGCTGACCGACTTCCAGAAGGTACTGCATGACCAAAGGAATATCGGCCAAAAACTGCGGTTTATTATCCCGGATGCTCAATCTGGCGAATATTCCCATCACCTTGAGATGGCGCTGCAATCCCATCAGGTCAAAATCTCTGAAAAACTGTTCTGCATGAATTTCTCCTATGACTCCCAGATTCTTGGCCGACTCTAAATAGTATAGCCCCCAGGTTTTTACTTGTTGCGGCTGCCAGCGGATATAGCAATCTCTAAGCAGTGATACCAGATCGTAGGTATAGGCGCCGGCTACGGCGTCTTGGAAATCGATGATACCAGGCCCTGTATCTTCTCCGAAAATTTCAGGATCGAGTACCATCAGGTTGCGAGAATGGTAGTCTCGATGCACCGCAACTTGAGGTTGTGACAGCGCGGCGTCCTCCAAAAAAACAAACGTTTTGGCGATTATTTCTCTGACATCGTTGCCTGGATCTATCGACAGCAAAGCATTACAAAACCAGTCAGAGAACAGATTCAATTCCCGATGCAATCGTTTCCTATCATAGGGGTCAAGTCTCTCACGATCAACATGCTGCTGTAGCGTAAGTAATGAATCAATAGCCTTTCGATAAAGACTATCAGCAGTCGCCATAGCATTCTGCTTCTGTGAATTCCGTAAGTGTACAAGATATAGCTCATCACCAAAATCATCGATCAGCATGAAGCCATTTTCGTGATTGACTGAAAATACTTTTGGTGTACAAACGCCAGCATCTCGAAACAGATTTGAGACACTGACAAATGTCCGGCTATTCTCATTTACTGGCGGAGCATCCACTGCAATGAAGGATCGCTGGCCACTGCGAGCACGGAAATACCGCCGAAAACTAGCATCTCCACTCACCGATTCCAACTCAATCGGGTCCGTCTTGTCTGCCAGTAATTGATCCAATGCCGCGTTAGTCCAGTCAGCTAATTCCTGGCGGCGCGAATCAGTCATTAAGTCTAGCCTCGTTTCGATCAAGCATCATGAATATCCGATCCCTTTGCATTCAAACTACAATGAATTATTATGCCCTTGTCTAGCGCTGCAGCACAGTCATGGTCTTGTGTTTCATCCATTTAATCGGTTTCAGCATCGTATTATTTACCAGGGAACCGTGCTTTTTTCATTTTTTACCGGATCCATTTTGGTATGCCGTTTAAAAAACGAGCACTTTGCTCCAATATCTCACTAATTATATCTGCCGGATTGTTGCTGTCCTCCTCTGTACCAACTGCTCAGGCCCAACTACCTCAATACACCTGTATCGCTAATGCCGCCGGAGATGGCTGGGTGTGTGAGAGTACCATCAGCCCGGCAGCCGGAGCCACAGCTACGCCGGTTAAACCATCAAGCGAGCTCGACACAGTGCCGCCCGAAACATCAGCACCGCCAATAGCAACGCCAGAAACTCCACCAGTAGATACGCCGTTACCCGCAGCACCGATACCTGAAGTGCCCGCGCCCGAAATACCGGCAACCTCCAATTCGACGGCTAAATCCTTGCCGAGCGCAGATTTGAGTACAGCAACTACGTCGGCCCTGGCGGATCTCGAGGAGCCTGCCCGGGCAACAGCAACGCTCAGGACTACGCCGTCGGCTGTTGTGGCTGCCTTCAGCAGCGGTCATGCGTTGGATTGGGTCCCTCGCGAAGCAATGGGTCCGGCTCAATTACAAACACTGGCTGACAATTGCTGTGGCGCCTACATCGATCCCACCACCGGTGCCGTAGATCTAGAGGCCGATCCGGCCGAAGCCGAAATCCGTTATCGCAGCATCGAGGGACTCACGCAAATCTCACGAAATTTGATCACCATCGAAGGCGATATCGTCGTGCAACAAGGTTTCCGCACGATTCAGAATAATGCCGTCACCAGTATCGATCCGGTGGAAAATACGGTGCTGATGGAGGGCGATGTGGTGTTTAGAGAGCCGGGCGTTTTACTGCGCGGCAACTCCGCTTATATTGACAGTAATGACGGCGTGAGCCGGCTCGAATCTGCCCACTACGTGTTGCACGACTATGGTGCCCACGGTCAGGCGGACAGCATTGTCTACCACAGTAATTCAGGCCTGGTCAGCATCGAAAATGGCGAATTCAGCCGCTGCGAACCAGATAGCACTTTCTGGTACCTGCGCGCCAACACCATCGTGCTGGATCAGGAACGAGGCCGCGGCTATGCGCAAGCGGTGAGCTTGAGACTAGGGAACATCCCTGTTTTCTACTACCCTTTCACCCTGCAATTCCCCCTGGGTGATGAACGCATCTCCGGATTTCTGGCTCCCAGTACCGGATCCACACGCAGTGGCGGTTTCGATTTCGAACTACCCTATTACCTGAATCTTGCACCGCACTATGATGCCACCATCTCTCCCAGACTGATTTCGGATCGAGGGGTGATGATCAGTGCAGAGCTTCGATACCTGTCCAGTTGGTCCATGAATACACTGAATATGTCACATCTGCGGGGTGACAAGCTGTTCGATCCCGCCACCGCGAAATTCGCTGGCTCGGATTCACCGCCAACGGAAAATCGCTGGTTCATTGGCTATGAACACTTAGGTGTGCTCAACCGAAACTGGACGACCTATGTGGATTATAGTGCAGTCAGTGATGCAGACTAC
Organism: Pseudomonadota bacterium; assembly: GCA_022563075.1. Taxonomy (GTDB): domain Bacteria; phylum Pseudomonadota; class Gammaproteobacteria; order Pseudomonadales; family Pseudohongiellaceae; genus UBA9145. The sequence goes on along the minus strand of JADFOC010000034.1, from coordinate 5,781 downwards.
TTTTACGATTTAGGCAGCACCGGACTGAACGTCACCAGCCGTACTCATCTCAACCGTCAGGGGCGGCTGAATTTTAATTCACCGTTGCTGCGCGCCGGGCTCAATCTACAACGCATTCAGATAATTGATCCCTTCCTATCCGCCGGAAACCTGAACCGACCCTATGATCGTCTGCCCCAGTTCTTTTTCGACACCGATGTGTATCTGGCTGGTGGATTTCGCATCGGCCTGTCCGGTGAAATAACTTCCTTCGATAGAGATCTGGATGAATCATTATTATCACCGGCCAGCCTGAATAATGGCGCCTTGGTACACGGTGAACGACTCAATCTGGAACCGGAAATCAGTTGGTCGTTGGAAGCACCGGGCTGGTTCCTGCGGGCTAAGATGAAATACAAACACGTTGCCTACCGGTTGCAGAATCAGGCCGCCAACACCGTGAAAGATCCCGATCTTGGCATCGGCGTTTACAGCTTCGATAGCGGTTTGATATTCGAAAGGCCGATGTCTCGAGGCGGCGGTGGTTGGACCCAGACACTGGAACCGCGCCTCTACTACCTGTATAGCGAATTTCAAGACCAGAGCATGTTGCCTCTGTTCGATACCTCGGAACTTAATTTTAGTTTCAGTCAATTATTCAGAGACGATCGCTTTAGCGGCGGAGATCGTAGTGCCGATGCCGATCAGGTCACTTTGGCGCTCACTACTCGACTCCTCGACTCCACCGGGAAGGAACGGGCTCGGTTGAGCGTAGGCCAGATTCAATATTTCGAAGATCGACGGGTAACCATGAATAATCCGCTGCAAACATGGCTGCCCCGCTATTCGCCGGTCACCAATAGGTCAGCACTGGCCGCTGAATTTGGGTATTCTTTCGGGGATAATTGGCGTCTACATGGAGATGTACAATGGAATCAAGACACCCGCGAGGTCGATGAGGGTAGTTTTCAACTCAGGTACCAGAGTGGCTCCAATCGGCTGTTTAACCTGGCCTATCGCTATCGCAGTCTGCTTACCACCCGCAATCTGGTGCTGCCATCGGGCATTGACCCGCGTATTAAGCAGACGGATATCTCCGCCGCCTGGCCGCTGAGCGAAAATTGGAAATTATTGGTCCGTTGGAACTATGATCACAGTAATTCCAGGAACCTTGAGAGCTTTGCCGGGGTCGAATACAGTAATTGTTGCGCAACCATTCGACTAATAGGTCGCGAATGGGTTGACGAAGACGAATTGTTTCTTCCTAATATCAAACCCAATCGCGGAATATTTGTCCAATTTACCTTACACGGCCTGGGCAATATCACCGGTGGCGGTCTCAGCAACCTTCTGCGCGACGGTATTTTGGGATTTAGAGAACCTGATTATGAATAGTTTTGGATTGACTGGAAGAGCAGTGTTTACGCTGGCATTTCTGTGCGTTGGCCTGGTGCTGAGTGCGCCGGCAACCGCACAAAGGGTGTTACTGGACAAGATCGTCGCGTTGGTGGACGAAGGCGTGGTGCTACAGAGTGAACTCAACTCGCGCCTGCTCGAGATTCATCAAAGAGCTGCTCGCGCGGATGAATCTCTGCCCGATGAGGATGTACTTCGGGAAGAAGTGCTGGAGGCATTGGTGCTGGAAAATTTACAATTACAGTTCGCCAACCGCATCAGTATTCGATTCGACGATGACACGTTAAATCGAGTACTGAACAACATGGCGCAGAACAGCAACATGAGTTTTGACGAGTATATCGCAGCACTGGAACGCAACGGTGTCTATCTGCAGACTCGAGAGCAGGTTCGCAAACAGATGACCCTACAGGAACTGCAGCGCGGCATAGTGAATCGTCGAATCAGCATTACCGATCAGGAAATTGAAAACTTTCTCAACTCGGAAATGGGTAAGGAAGTCTTGTCGGCAGACTACCTGGTGGATCACATCCTGATTGCAACCACCGAATTCGACAGCGATGAGATTGTCGCCAGTAAATTGAAATACGCCGCCGATCTGGTGGCGCGCATTCAGGAAGGTGACGATTTCGTCGCGACGCGAGCGACGGCGCAGGAGGCTGGCCTGTTTCAAATCACCGGCGCCAATTTTGGCTGGCGCAAGGCAGATCGGTTACCGGGCGTGTTTGCCGACATCGTGGTCAATATGAGTATCGATGATATCGAAGGACCGATCAAAGCAGGCAACGGCTTCCATATCATTAAATTGACCAATAAGCGCGGTGGCACCGAGCAGATCGTCAATCAGACCAACCTGCGACACATCATGTTGTCCCCCAACGAAATCCGTACCGATGAACAAAGTCGAGTAGCCATTGAGAGGCTGCGGCAGCGCATTGTCGATGGCGAAGATTTTGGCACCATCGCCAGGCAGAATTCAGATGATGCCTCCTCGGTGGTAAGCGGCGGTGATCTGGAGTGGGTGAGCGAAGGAGGTATGCCACCAGCCATGGAAGCCATCATAGACGAACTCGCTGTGGGCGAGCTGAGTCAACCGTTTCGTTCTGATACTGGCTGGCATATCGCTGAAGTGCTTGGCCGGCGGGTGTCTGATCTCAGCGGTGAGTACAGTCGCAACCAAGCAGAGAACACCCTGCGTAATCGAAAATTCGATCTCGAGTTGGAAAACTGGTTGCTCGAAATTCGTGAAGAAGCCTTCGTTGAATTTATTGATTAGCACCGCGACAAGAGCTACTTTGGCCGGGAAATGAATCGTGATTTACCGCATTGCAATTACACCCGGCGAACCGGCCGGCATCGGCCCCGATCTCTGCATCGAACTTGCACAACGACCTCCCGACGATCTTGAACTGGTTGTCATTGCTGACCAGTCACTGCTGCAGGCCAGAGCCAAGTTACTCGGGATGTCGCTCACCCTGAAGAAATTTGATGGGACTAAGCCAGCGGTAGCATCCAAGGCTGGAGAGCTGACTGTGATACCGGTAAATTTGCAGGTGGCCACCACCGCGGGGAAACTCGATAGTGCAAATGCCCAGTACGTATTGGCTACGCTAAGGGCGGCAGCCGACCGAGTCATGCGCCGTGAACTGGATGCTATGGTTACCGGTCCCGTCCACAAGAGTGTCATTAACGCGGCAGGTTTCAACTTTACCGGGCACACGGAATTTTTAGCTGAGCATCTCGGCCAGGAACTTACGGTCATGATGTTGGTCACCGAAGGACTGCGCGTCGCGCTGGTGACAACTCATCTTCCCCTAAAAGAGGTGCCAGGTGCAATTACTAAGGGTTTGCTGGAAAAAGTAATCAGCATCCTGCATGCCGATCTGCAGCTTAAGTTTGGCATAGCCAACCCCCGAATTCTTGTGTGCGGGCTCAATCCTCATGCCGGCGAGGACGGTTATCTAGGGCACGAAGAAAGCGATATCATCGAGCCGGTGTTGGAACAGAAACGCCGTGAAGGTTTAAATCTGATCGGTCCCTTGCCAGCCGATACCCTGTTTACTGCCAAGTATCTCGATGCAGCCGACGTAGTGCTGTCGATGTATCACGACCAGGGTCTGCCGGTTCTCAAATACAAGGGCTTCGGTGCGGCCAGCAATATCACGCTGGGCTTACCACTCATCCGAACTTCAGTGGACCATGGTACTGCCCTGGATCTCGCCGGAACCGGTCGCGCCACTACTGGTAGTCTGTATCACGCCATCGCAACGGCTACCGAGATGGCACGCCACTGGAGGCCGTCATGAAATCTCATGCCGCGTCAGCCCAACACAATAATGCTGAGCGGCACCGGGCTCGGAAACGCTTCGGTCAAAATTTTCTACGTGACCAGGGCGTCATCGATCGAATAATTCGAGCAATTAATCCCCTGGAGAATGAGCATCTCCTGGAAATCGGTCCCGGGCAAGGTGCATTAACCAAACAGCTGGCAGCGAGTGGCAGCAAATTGGATTGTGTCGAATTAGACAGAGATCTGAGCAAGCACTTGAGCGCGTATTACCAGGGGGTTGAACGTGTCAGTATTTACCAGCATGACATCTTGAAATTTGATCTGACACAACTGGGTGCCGCACCGAAATCACTGCGTGTTATCGGCAACCTCCCCTATAACATTTCAACGCCGGTGCTATTTTACCTATTGCGCAGTCATGAGCTGATTAAAGACATGACGTTCATGTTGCAAGTGGAAGTAGTGCGGCGCCTGGCGGCGCAAACCGGCGACAAAAATTATGGACGATTGGGGTTGATGGTGCAGTATTTTTGCCGGGTAGATCACCTGTTCGACGTGCCGTCGTCGGCCTTCACGCCGAAGCCAAAAGTCGACTCCGCGATAGTGCGGTTAACTCCACACGATGAGATGCCGCATAAAGCGCGCAGCATAGAGAGTCTGCAAACCGTGATTCGCACCGCCTTCAATGCGCGTCGAAAAACCTTGAAAAATGCCTTGAAAGCCATCATATCTGAGCAGGAGCTTGACCGGCTGTCATTGGATAGCAGTTTGCGGCCAGAAAATCTGACTCTGGCTGACTATGTATTGATCAGTAACACACTAACGGGCTAAGCTGAGCTGGTTTATGAATTTAAATAGAGCTATCAAGATTGAAGTGAATGCGCGCTATCTGCAGGATCAGTCTGATCCTGCTGCGGAGCGCTATGCGTTCGCCTACAGCGTCGAAATAACCAATCAGGGCACGGAGACGGTCAAGTTGCTCAATCGATACTGGCGTATCACCGATGACAACAACAAGGTGGAGGAAGTCAGAGGTGAAGGGGTGATCGGTCAACAACCGGTCATCCATCCCGGCCAAACTTTTCACTACACCAGTGGTGCCATCATCGAAACCGAGTTTGGCACCATGCAAGGCAGCTATGAAATGCTTGCCTCCAACGGTGAAACATTCGAAGCCACGATACCGCCATTCTTGCTGTCGCTTCCCGATACGGTGCATTGAGCCGTCATTACGTGGCACGCAATGTTATACTGCGCCACCTTTGAGGCCAACTCTCAGGGACTTCATGAGTACTTACGTTGTCGGAGACATTCAGGGTTGTTACCGGCCCCTTAAAAAACTCCTGAAGAAAGTTGCATTCAGCTCTGCTCGAGACAAACTCTGGTGCGTCGGTGACTTGGTTAATCGCGGTCCGAACTCACTGGACACGCTGCGCTTTCTGCAAGACCTGGGTGATTCGACTGAAATTATACTGGGCAACCATGATCTGCATTTCATCGCGATCAACGAAGGCTGTGCGCCGGCTCGCAGCAAGGAGTCATTGGGCAAATTGCTGGCGAGCAAAGACTGTCAGCAATTCAGCGACTGGTTACGTTGCAAGCCGCTAGCGCATTTTGACTGCATCGATACCACCCACGGACTGAGGCATTATCTGATGGTGCATGCGGGAGTGGCACCGGGGTGGTCGCTGCAGAAGACGCTGAATCTGGCGGCGGAAGTGGAATACGCGTTACAGGATTCTGACTACCGCGACTTTCTTCGACACATGTATGGAGATACGCCGGCGTTTTGGCACAACAAGCTGCGCGACCTGGACCGACTACGAGTCATCACCAACTACCTCACCCGGATTCGCTTTTGCGACAATATCGGCACCCTGGAATTGTCCGTTAAGGAAGGCGCGGACGTCGCTCCCAGCGGCTTTAAGCCCTGGTACCACTATGAAAAAATTACGTCCAGGGCTACCCTGCTGTTTGGCCACTGGGCCTCACTGCAGGGTCAAACTGGCAGGAAACGCGTGCACGCTCTCGACACCGGCTGTGTATGGGGTCGCGAATTGACCCTGATGCGGTTGGAAGATCTGCAGCGATATTCC
>JADFOC010000405.1 GCA_022563075.1 Pseudomonadota bacterium | reverse complement strand
AGTCAAGATCGAAGCTGATACCGAAGTCAAGATCGAAGCTGATACCGAAGTCAAGATCGAAGCTGATACCGAGCAATCCTGATCAGACAGGATTGACGCTCTCGCAATGCACTGCGTTCGTCAGTGTATATCACACAAGTTCTACTCGTGGGGGCGGTGCCTGCGCCCGGAGTAAAGCGATGGTAGATGCATGCCTGGGATTCTATTGTTCAACAAACCTTTCGGAGTACTGTCCCAGTTTACCGGTGCAGAACCGCAGGCAACGCTCGCCAACTATATTAAGCGCCGGGGATTTTACGCGGCAGGTAGACTGGATAAAGATTCCGAGGGCCTGTTGCTGCTGACAGACGATGGCAAATTGCAGCAAATTATATCGAACCCAAAATACCAGGGGGCTAAGACTTACCTGGCTCAAGTCGAAGGTGAAATTGACGACGATGCCCTGTGGAAACTACAACAGGGTATCCGTCTAAAAGATGGCCTAACACGATCGGCCGAGGTTCGGCGCATCGAAGAACCGGCCTTGTGGGCGCGTCATCCACCCATTCGGAAGCGCTTGCATATCGCCACCAGTTGGGTCGAGTTGATCCTCTCCGAGGGTCGTAATCGCCAGGTCAGAAGAATGACCGCCGCCGTTGGCTACCCCACCCTGAGATTGGTAAGAATCCAAGTGGCAGAGTGGAAATTAGGCGATTTACAACCCGGTGAAAGTAAGCTGGCCACACTAGAGAGGTAGCGCCATTCTAGTCGTTGGAATTTTCCTGCCAACGTTCGATGGCTGCGCTGTCTGCCTGCCTGCTCTCCACCCAATGGCTGTCCGTATTGGAACTTTGTTTTTTCCAGAACGGCGCGTTAGTTTTTAAATAATCCATGATGAACTGCGCCGCTGCAAAGGCATCCTCTCGGTGTGCACTGGCTGTGCCCACATACACGATCTGATCTTTTGGTTTGAGGCTCCCTACCCGGTGGATAATTCGAGTCGCCAGCAACGACCACTTGCGGCCAGCCTGGTCGGCAATTAGTTGCAGGCTTTTCTCTGTCATGCCGGGATAGTGTTCAAGATACAGCGTGGCTATTTTCTCTCCCGACGATTGCTCGGAGTCGTAGATTTCACGTACCAACCCGCTAAAGGTAACGATGGCGCCGGCATCCCCAGCAGCCTGTCGCAGCAGCTGGTATTCTGTGCCCAAATCGAAGTCTTCGGTTTGAATGCTAATCATCAGGGCCCCTAGCCACCCGTCATTGGGGGAAAGAATGCGACTTCATCATTTTTGGAAAGCGCGAAACTTCTATCGACCACAGTTTGATTCACCGCAACCAACAGCTTGTTATTGTTGGCGACAACAGTTTTGAAATGGGGATTGAGCGCCACCAAATGGGCAATTAATTCATCGATGGTGGTCACTGAAACGGGCAGCTCTAGCTGCTCCTGATTCTTCTCCAGCGATTCTCGAATACTCGCAAAGTAGTGAATGGTTAACATGGTAATGCCTTAAATAGCGCCTTAAACTGAGCCGGTCCGTTGGTAATGACCACTCCTGCCACCCCGTTTTTCCTGTAAGCAGATCCCTGCTATGCTCATCTCTTTGTCTACTGCCTTGCACATGTCATAGATTGTTAATGCAGCGACAGCGACGGCAGTCAAGGCCTCCATCTCCACCCCGGTAGGACCCTGAACTTTGCACTTCGCCGTAATTTTTACCCGGCTGATGGCGGCGTCCAACTCCAGAGTGACATCGACAGAAGTAAGCATCAGCGGATGGCACAGCGGTATTAATTGCCAGCAATTTTTCGCCGCCTGGATGCCAGCAATGCGCGCCACAGTCAGCACGTCTCCCTTTTTATGGCCACCGCTGGCAATCATTTGCAAGGTGCTCGCCGCCATCAGCACCTCACCAGTGGCCACCGCAATCCGTTGGGTGGATGGCTTGTCGCCAACATCAACCATATGTGCGTTGCCTTCGCTGTCCAGGTGAGTAAGTTTGGTCATGATAAAATTTCAGTCACTGAATCAAGCATTATCCATGTTTCCGTAGATTAGCTGAAGTATTGATTTAGTTTAGGCGCATATAACATTGATCGGATTGGGAATTAGCTGCTAACGTATCTGTTTTAAGTAGGATGGATATCGATGCAGCAATTTCCCCACGTTACGGTAGCCACCGTGGTCGAGCGAGACCGGCGATTTCTCATGGTGAAAGAGAAGTCCGAGGGAATGATAGTTTATAATCAGCCAGCTGGACACCTTGAAATCGGTGAGACTCTGGCCGCCGCCGCCGTGAGGGAAACCCTTGAGGAGACGAGCTGGCAAGTAAAAATAAGCCAGTTTCTTGGAGTGTACCATTACACGTCGCCGCTGAATGGCATCTGCTATATTCGTCATTGTTTTATCGCCGAACCGGTTCGGCAGGTTGCCGGTGCAGAGTTGGACAATGATATCCTGGAAACGCTGTGGCTAAGTTTGCAGGAAGTCGAAGCGCTCTCGACAGCAATGCGCAGTCCTATGGTGTTAAACGTAATACGCGATTATCTGCGCGGAATCCGTTACCCCCTATCCCTCATTTCCGATTATTAATGTGATGACTGCGCGCCAAAATTTATCGAATCCAACTTCTACCAGAGTCATTGTCGGTATGTCAGGCGGCGTCGATTCTTCGGTGGCAGCCCACCTGCTGCAGCAGTACGGATATCAAGTTGCCGGACTGTTTATGAAGAACTGGGAAGAGGATGACGGCACCGAATATTGCACCGCCAAAGAGGATCTGGCTGACGCGCAATCAGTCTGTGATACCTTGGGCATCGAACTGCATACGGCTAATTTTGCCAGCGAATATTGGGACAATGTGTTTCAACATTTTCTCGCGGAATATAAGGCAGGGCGCACGCCGAATCCGGATGTGTTGTGCAATCGGGAAATAAAGTTCAAGGCTTTTTTGGAGTACGTTACTGTGCTTGGAGCCGATTACATTGCCACCGGTCACTATGTCCGCAAGCAGGA
>JADFOC010000404.1 GCA_022563075.1 Pseudomonadota bacterium | reverse complement strand
TGGATTTTCCGACCCTGTCAGCCAGAACCGGCCGACTCAATGCGGCAGCACGCATCGGCTTGATCAGCAACCTGCGTCAATTGAGTCGCGAATTTGCGGACCAGGAATCGATCCGCATCGCCCTGATTCAGTTACTGGCACAAAACCAGGAATTCGAAACAGCATTGTCTGAACTACAGGGTTTACAACGGCTTGCCCAGCCAACTGCCTCGCTGGTCTTGCTGCAAGCACAATTACTGCAGAGCATGGAACGAGAAGAAGAGGCGCTGCGCACCCTAAAAGCGGGTGTTAGAAAATTCAAGCAAGACAAGCCACTGCGACTCAGCTATGCCCGCCTACTGATTCAGAATCGAGAATTCGAAGATGCTCAGCGCCAATTTGAGACGCTGATCGAGCAGGATTCTCAGGATTGGGAAACGCTATTCTCGATTGCGCTGCTGGATCTGGAGATGGAGAACTATGACAGCGCGGCGCGTATTTTCACCCGCCTGATCGGTGTCGATCAGCGCACCGACGAAAGCGAGTATAACCTCGGTTATATCTATGAACAGCAGGAACAGCTGCCCCTGGCGATCGAACACTACCGTCAGGTACGCATCGGCACCAATAACTTCCTTGCCGCGCAACAACAGGCCACCCGTTTTTCCGTGCAACTGGGCGAGTTGGAAGACGCCCATCAATGGCTGAGCCGGTTATCCAGGGGTCAACCGCGACTGGAGATTCTATTCACCACCATAGAATCCAGTGTGCTGATACAAGCGGACCATGGCACGCTGGCCAAGGCGCTGTTGGACACCAGCCTGAATAAATATCCCAATGAGGCTGACCTGCTGTTCGCGCGCGTCCTTTACTACGACTCTGTCAGCGATCGTCAAGGCTCGGAATCTGACTTAAAGCAGATCATCAGCATGCAACCCGAGAACTCCCGCTCCCTCAATCATCTGGGGTACATGCTGGCCGACCAGACCACCCGCTTCGACGAGGCGCTGGAACTGATCGAACGCGCCATCAGCATTTCACCGGATGATCCAGCCATCATCGACAGTCTGGCCTGGGTTCAGTATAAGCTAGGACGCTATGAGGAAGCCCTGCAAAACCTGCGCAAGGCCTTTGCCGCCTTTCCCGATCATGAAGTCGCCTCCCATCTTGGGGAAGTGCTGTGGCAGATGGGGCACGAAGATGAAGCCACTCGCATCTGGCAGGATGCACTGGACGACCGACCGGACAGTGATCTGATCAAAGCAGTGATTGAGCGATTCCAAGATTCGCAATGAATACCCTCTCGTATCCCCGGCTAGGCATTCGCATCACACCGTTTACTACTTGGGCCAGCTTGGCAGTGGCGGCTCTGCTGCTGACTTCCTGTGCCATAGCTCCTCCGGCCGAAGAAAATAGCGACTGGAATCGACAACGTAACCAGTTGCAGGCATTAGATTCCTGGGAACTGCGAGGTCGCGTAAATATCCGTTATGACAATGAATCCCACACGCCCCGCATCAATTGGCTGCAACAGAATGTCGAATATCATATCCGCCTCTGGGGCACTTTCAATGCAGGAAACACCCATATTATCGGCAGACCAGGCTATGTCACGCTGGAACAGGGGGGTGATGTGGTCACGGCTAACAGCCCGGAAGACCTCATTTTGCAGCAACTGGGCTATGAGCTGCCGGTGTCTTATCTGGAGTATTGGATAAAAGGTCTGCCAGCACCCGAGTCGGAAGCGGAACTGTGGTTTAACGAGTTGAATCAACTCACCAGCCTGGTTCAAGCCGGCTGGACCGTCAGCTTCACCGATCCTAGACAGTATGGCTCTATTTCATTGCCGCGCCGGGTGGAACTGACCCGACCAGAGAATGATATTCGTCTGCGCTTCATCGGTCTCAACTGGACCCTGGATGATTCCATCAACTGATGTCTGCGGCACCACTCAAACTACTGGCTCCGGCCAAGCTCAATCTGTTCCTCCACGTCACCGGCCGTAGAGACGACGGCTATCATCAGTTGCAGACTCTGTTCCAACTATTGGACTATGGCGATCTGCTGGAGTTCGAAACCGCAGACCCTGGAATAATTTCACTGCATATCCACGCCCAGGCAGCGCCATTCTCGATACCGATGGATAACAACCTGATCATAGCAGCGGCCAACAGGCTAACCGCAGAAGCTGACAGACCCGATTTAGGCGCTAGAATATCATTGGATAAACGCATTCCTGTGGGAGCGGGCCTCGGTGGCGGCAGTGCCGACGCGGCAATCACGCTGCTGGCGCTGAATCAGCTTTGGCAATTGCAGCTAAGCAAGCAGAAATTGTGTGAAATTGGCATCGAGTTGGGCGCGGATGTACCGGTCTTTATTCAGGGTAAATCTGCCTGGGCAGAAGGAATTGGCGACCGGCTGCAAGCGGTGGAATTAGGCGATTCCTGGTATCTGGTGGTGACACCAGATTGTGTCGTCTCCACCGCCGAGATATTTTGCGATGAACAATTGACACGGAACTCCCCAGCCATCAAAATGGCCGACTTTCTGGCAGGCAGGGCCCGGAATGACTGCGAATCAGTCACTCGTAGGCGATATCCGCAGGTGGATGCCGCCCTGAATTGGTTAGGCCAATTCACCGCAGCGAGGATGACAGGAACCGGCTGCGCGGTCTTTGCCAGCTTTACCGATGCAGCATCTGCGAACGCGATTTTGCATAAGCTACCCGATTACCTGAAGGGATTCGTGGCAAAAGGGATTAATTCTCTGGAACACGGATTTAACGAGGCATAGAATGTCGCCAGCTGTGGTTCCTGAATATCGTGACTAAATCAGGCCTGGCTAAGCCTGATTTAACGCTGGAGATAATTCTCAGAAAATAACATGAATGTTTCGTGAGAGAGAGAAGTTTGTTGCTGGGGTGTAGCCAAGTGGTAAGGCACAAGGTTTTGATCCTTGCATGCGTTGGTTCGAATCCAGCCACCCCAGCCAATTTCCGGAATTGAAACACCGATAATTACCCTACCCTACTTA
>JADFOC010000403.1 GCA_022563075.1 Pseudomonadota bacterium | reverse complement strand
GCAGTATTGGACGACCAGAACTGCAACAAGCCCTGCAATCGGTGAGCTCTCAAACCTACCCTAATCTGGAAATCATTCTGGTCGATGCGGCGGCGAAGAACCTTCATGGCTATGAAGAATACTCCGCGCACGTTCCGGTGAAATTGATTTTTACTGGAGCAAAGCTACCGAGGTCGTTGGCTGCAAATACGGGGTTAGAGGCAGCTAGCGGCGATTTTATCATGTTCCTTGACGATGATGACTGGATCGCAAAAGACCATATCCAAAATCTCATGCAGTTTCTGCTCGGCCAGACTGAAATAAGAGCAGCCTATAGCAGCACACAAAAAACAGATCGGCAAGGGACGTTACTGGATGATATCTTCGATAAAGACTTCGATCCGCTATTTTTAATGAGGGATAACTATATCCCGATACATGCCATGCTTTTCGATAGCAACCTGCTGGATCACGGCTGCCGCTTCGATGAATCGTTTGACATTTATGAAGATTGGGATTTTTGGCTGCAATTGAGTCAGCACACGCAATTCAAACACATCCCCCAGGTAACTGCCTTTTATCGCGAGGGGGGTGAATTTGAAGCGGCAATGGTTAGCCCGCAACTGCGCTATGACAATGAATCCCTTATGGGTAAAACCAGAATTTCCTTGTTCGATAAGTGGCTGCCTTACTGGAATGGAGCGAAGGTAAATCAGATTTTAGGCGCGCTGGACCAATCTACTCTGGTTGGCGAATTAACAACACAAATAGATAAAATCAATACTTCGCTGGCTAAGCAGCAAAAGATAACTCACGAAACTCAAACTGAAAATGTAAATCTCGTTAAAAAATTGGCCACTTCACAACAAGTCTTAGTCATTGCGCACGAACGTATCGATAAGAATTTACTCCAACTTTCACAGCTGCAAGATAAACTGGCTGGCGTAACTGCGCATCTGGCTGGCGTAACTGCGCATCTGGCTGGCGTAACTGCGCATCTGGCTCGTGTAACCGCACATAAGGACGACCTGGAAGAAGCCTATAACATGGTTCTTAGATCCACTAGTTGGAGACTCATGGGACCATTTCGCCGATGCGGACATATGCTGAAACAGATCTTCAGAATTCCTGTTAAAGACCAGCATGAGCCGAAGGGCTTAGCTGATGAAGAAACTAATCTGATCAGCGCCGTAGTCACAGCATCGCAAGAACCAAAATATTATTCTATTGATGATGCTATGTTCTGCTCCGGCTATCTGTATATTCGGGGTTGGGTAGTATCGGAAGTTGGTATTTCCAATGTTCAGGTGGTATGTAATGGCAAAAAAACCGCAGCATTTTATGGGCAGGAGAGAAACGACATCGAGCAAGCTTTTCCGAATATGACCGGTAGCGACAGAGCTGGATTCTTGTCATTCGAAAAAGTAGATTCAATCGCTTCATTGCATATTGAATTTGAAGATGAAGAGGGCAATTTGGAAAAAGTCCCTATCGAGTATGCAGAAACTTCCGACTTGTCAGCTCTCTCAAATTTTGCCAATTTCGTCAAATTGGATGCGCCGATTCAATATCATATATATATGGTGCAACGTGATTTTGAGAAAAAAAGCAGGCACTTGTCGGTAGAATCGTTCGTCTATCGCCCTCTGATTTCAATCATAATTCCAACCTACAATGTTGAAAGTAAGTGGCTGGATGCCTGTGTTCACTCTGTGCTATCTCAGATTTACGAAAATTGGGAATTATGTCTTTATGATGATGCTTCAACTAATGAAGATACTTTAGCTTGTTTACGAAGATGGGAACATTCCGACAAGCGTATCAAAATTGAGTACGGGACAGAAAACCTCCACATCTCTGGCGCATCGAATAAGGCGCTAGCCATGGTCACGGGAGAGTTTGTTGGGCTAATGGATAATGACGATGAGTTGACCAATGATGCTCTTTTTTATGTGATTGAGCTACTCAACAAACATCGAGATGCTGATTATATCTACACCGACGAAGATAAGATCAGTGAAGACGGTAAATATTTCAATCCTCACTTTAAACCGGCTTGGTCGCCTGAACTACTGGAATCCATGATGTATGTGGGTCATTTCAGTGTGATCAGAAAATCCATACTGGTTAAAGTCGGCGGCTTTCGCAACGGCTACGAAGGTAGCCAGGATTACGACCTCACTCTCAGAATCGCCGAAATTACCAGCGCTTTTCACCACATACCCAGAATTCTCTACCACTGGAGAGTAGTACCGGGTAGCGTCGCCGGAGGGGGTAATGCGAAGCAGTATGCCTACACAAGCGCAGTAAATGCTTTACAAGATCATATAAACGCCAGCGAGTTAACCGGAACTGTAGAAACAACTGAATACAGCGGGCTTTATCGTATCCGAAGAGAGTCAGGCAATCCGAGTGTTACGATTGTTATTCCATTTCATGACAAGGCAGAGATGACTATTGATTGCCTTGAATCAATTGAAATTTCGAGCTACGAGAATTACTCGATTCTCCTCATTTCTAACAACAGTACACAAGATCAGTACAAGCTCGTGCAACAGTTTACCTCGACTCGTACGAACATTAAGCTTGAAAAGTATGATCTCCCATTTAACTGGGCTGCTATAAATAACTGGGCTGCGCGTAAGTGTGATTCTGAGTACATCATCTTTCTAAATAATGATACTAAGTTTATCGCGGTAGACTGGATCGAAGCGCTATTAGACTGTGGCATAAAACCCAACGTAGGAGTCGTTGGAGCAAAGCTGCTGTATGAAGACGATACAATCCAACATGCCGGAATCATAATGCAAATTGGAGGCATCGCCGGCCTTGCATTTCGATACCTTCCAGATAACGTGCCCCATTATTTTGGTTACGCCTCAGCTGTTCGAAATTGTTCCGCGGTTACAGGTGCGTGCATGTTAGTGCCTAAGAAATTACTGCTTTCACTTGGTGGATTCGAGGAAAGCCTCAGAGTTGCCTACAACGACGTAGATTTTTGTCTGCGAGTTATTGAGGAAAATTACCGTATCGTATACACA
>JADFOC010000033.1 GCA_022563075.1 Pseudomonadota bacterium | reverse complement strand
CTGCTGCCCCTACCCCCTTGACAGCTTGTTATTGGCTCCCTAGCATGCAAGCACCCATAAAGCTGGCCCTGCACAAGAATAACCGGAATCCGGCACAACACGGCAACTTTCTCTTCAATACTATGTATCAGCCCAATTTATGTACCAGCAAATTCGATCAGTAGTCGAATTGGACTTCATCGCAGTTAACCAGTTTGTGGTTGACCAATTGCACTCGGATGTCCCGCTGGTTGAAAACATTGGCCACTACATTGTCGAGGCTGGCGGCAAACGACTGCGTCCGATACTGGTATTGCTGACAGCCAGATGTTGCAACGTGAAAAATGATCAACATATCGCGCTGGCGGCCGTCATCGAATTTATTCACACCGCCACCCTGCTGCATGACGATGTAGTGGATATGTCCACGCTGCGTCGTGGTCGCCCCACGGTAAATACGGAGTGGAATAACCCGTCCAGCGTGTTGGTGGGTGACTTCATCTATTCGCGGGCGTTCCAAATTCTGGTGCAAATAGGTGATATGCGCATCATGCAGATCATCGCCGACACCACCAACAAGATAGCCGAAGGTGAAGTGTTGCAATTGATCACCAAGAACAATCCCAACTCGTCAGAACAGAATTACATGCAAGTTATCCAAGATAAGACCGCGATTTTGTTTCAGGCGGCAGCGCAGTGTGGCGCAATACTGGGGCGAGCCGAGTCCGAGATTGAATCCTCTTTAAAGAAATTTGGCATGCATCTGGGAATTGCCTTCCAACTCATCGATGATGCACTGGACTACGATGGCGATAGCGAGATCCTGGGCAAAAACCTCGGCGATGACCTGGCCGAGGGCAAACCAACTCTCCCGCTTATTTACGCCCTGGAACATGGCACTGCATCCCAAACCAGTCTAATCAAGGAATGTCTTAAGGAAGAAGCCGTCACAAAAAAAACCCTCGCCGATGTCATGCAGATTGTGCGTGACAGTGGAGGCCTCAATTACACACGCGATCTCGCCAGGCAGCAATCCCAACTAGCGTCAAAACTGCTGGAGTTGGTGCCGCCATCTCGTTACCGAGACGCGCTGGGAAAGCTGGTGACATTTTCCATAGATCGTACTAACTGATCCGATTCCATAACCAGAATAAAGAGGATGCAGCCTTGATAGACTTATCCCAGCTCCCCACTTCCGAACCTATCATGGAAACTATCGCCAGTGTGGTGGAATTCGAGAAAACTCCATTAGCAGAACAATTTCCCTTTAGCGATAGCTATCGGCTGCTGATGGATAGCGCCAAACGCTTTGGCGACGATATCGCTTTAGAATTCTTATTACAGGGACTGCCGGATGAACCGGGTCAAAGTGTCAGTTTCAACCAACTCGGCCAACAAATCACGCGAACAGCCAATTTACTGAACCAACTGGGCATTGGCGAAAAAGATGCCGTTTCCATCGTGCTGCCTATTCTACCGCAAACACATTTTGCCATTTGGGGTGCACAGGCGGCGGGCATCGCCAATCCGATTAATCCGATGCTGGAAGCCGAACACATTGGAGAAATTATCGCCGCCGCCGAATCGAAAGTTGTGATATGCCTGGGACCATCCCCACAGTCCGATATTTGGGACAAGGTACTCAGCGCCGTCACCGATTCTGCCACCGTGGTAACGATTGTCGCTGTCAACATTCCAGGCCTTGGGGCTGCTGACATGGATAATCCTGAGCATTCATCTGCTGAGATTTTGGACTTCGATATCAGCATCGCCAAACAAGCGAGTGACAAACTTAGCAGTGGCCGCCAATTCGATGCCGATCAAATAGCGGCTTATTTTCACACCGGTGGCACCACCGGTAGACCCAAGTTGGCGCAACTGACCCATGGCAACATGGCCTTCCTGGGTCAATTAATGAAAATCTATACTGCCCACATGGAACGTCACACGGTTTTGTGCGGGTTACCCCTGTTTCATATTTACGGCGTCATCATTCAAGGCGTTGCTGCCTTTAGTGTAGGCTATCGAGTGCTGCTGCTGACACCCGCTGGATTTCGCTCCCCCGACGGGATGAAAAACTTCTGGCAACACATTGCTCGCTTCCAAGTTAAAAGTTTCTCTGCCGTGCCTACCGTGCTAATGGCGTTGGCAGAGATTCCGCTGGGAGATGCCGACATAAGCTGTCTGACTAACATTAATTCCGGAGCCGCCCCGCTTTCACATCCGTTCGAATTAGCCTTTGAGAAGAAATACGATGTGGCGGTAGGCAATGGCTATGGCATGACCGAAACAACTGCCCTGATCAGCCGTGCACCGCTGGTACAACCGCCCGGCAGTGTGGGAATGCGCATCCCCTACTCAGAAATTCGTATCGCACACCTCACCGGCACCAAAGTCACCAAAGACTGCCCTCTGGGAGAGAGTGGTGTCATCCTGGTCAAGGGACCACAGGTGTTCAAAGGCTATAAAAGCGCTGTAGACAATGCCACAGCCTGGATCGAAGATGGGTGGTTCAATACCGGTGATCTCGGATATTTAGATGCCGATGGCTTCCTCTACCTGTCCGGTCGGGCCAAGGATCTTATCATTCGCAGCGGGCACAATATCGATCCCGAACTCATCGAAGAGCCGTTAAACGCCCATCCCGAAGTTACAGTAGCCATCGCCATTGGGCTACCTGACCTCTACGCCGGGGAATTACCGATGGCTTATGTGGTCAAGACTCCGGGCAGCCATATTACCGCCGAGAAATTGCTGGAGTACTGCTCGCAGAAAATATCGGAACGTGCCGCCATTCCCAAGCGCATTGAATTCATCGATACGATGCCGCTCACGGCGGTGGGAAAAATATACAAACCATCGCTGCGCCTACGCATAGCCGAACAAATCGTGAGGGAACATCTGCAGCAAGAAACCATCCCTGCCTTGGTGACAGGCGAACTGGAGAAAAAACGTGGTTTGGTTCTCAGAATATCGGTCGAAGATAAGAATAGAATAGAAACGGTTAAACAACTTGTTCAGGGTTACACTATCTCAATTGAGGTAAGTTAGTACCTTGACCAAGGTACTTGGGAGAAAAACATGCACACCACATTTAGAGCGCTGACCATATTCGTACTACTGGCTATGACAGCCTGCACCACCACCGGATTAAACCGGGGCAGCCCCGCCGAACGGCGGCAGGCGATTCAGTCCATGCGCCAGGAAGTGCTGACCGAGCTGTATGCATTGAAACCAGACACCAGAGCACAACTAGGTAGCGCTGCTGGCTACGCCGTTTTCTCCAATGCCAATGTGAATCTCATCTTCGCCAGTTTTGGCGGCGGCATCGGTGTTCTACATGACAATGACTCAGGTGCTGATACCTATATGCGGATGGGCGAAGTGGGAATCGGCATCGGCGCCGGCATTAAAGATTTTCGCGCAGTGTTTGTGTTTCATAATGAAGCAGCACTGGAACGATTCCTGGATGTGGGCATATCGGTGGGCGGGCAGGCTGATGCGGCAGCCAAAGCGGGGAATCTCGGTGCTGCCATAGGTGGAGAAGCGGTAGTTGACAATATCAGTGTCTATCAACTCACTCAGAGTGGCTTGGCACTGCAAGCCACCATCAAAGGCACCCGCTACTGGCAAGACTCGGCGCTTAACTAACCACGCAATAGAGTCGGGATTAATTGCGCCTAGTACGGCCGCCACCGCTCAGAATAATGCTGATGCCGGGGCTGGTGTCGCGCAAGATGGTGGAGGTATCGATTATCCGCACCTTTTGATCGCTGGGCTGATAAATCTCTTGATTTTGGACCAGTAGTTGCTTGCCTGAATCGTTGGTTTTTCGAGACCGTTCGATGTCACCCATCTCCAGGTAGATTTTTGCCAGGGCGAAATAAAAGTCAGGTTCTTCTTGCTTTAAACGTATTGATTTTCGAAATGCATCCCGGGCTGTTCTTAGATCGTCTTCAAGATAAGCGAGGTTGCCTCTGGCAAAATGAAAATAGGGGTTTTTATTATTGAATCGCTCTATCGCTACCGCATATTCTCGAGCCAATCTCATGTTGCCGGTGGTTTTGTAAAATTTAACCAGATTGCTGATCGCTGTGGCATTTCTGCCATCGCTGTAAAATGCCATCCGGTAACTGTATTCAGCAAAATTCGAATTTCCTAATCGATTGTAGGTGGTGCCTATGTTGTTCCAGGTGATCGATAGATCCGGGTCCAGAAACAGCGCGTTCTTAAAATAAATCAACGCCTGCTGCGGATCTTTAATAATCAGCGCCTCCACCCCCAAATTATTAAAATACAAGGCCCGCGCTTCCTGATCAGTCACAATTCTAGAGGTTAGTTTCTGCAAGGCAATTTCCGGGGTGAAGTCCACCACGTAGCGACGCCTTGCACTAAAGCGACCGGTGGCATTGATATGCTGACTTATCACCAATAGATCACCGCGTCGGTCCCAATTTGGTTGCACCTCCACGGTTTGAAAATTAGCATCCACTCCGGCATGCCGCGCCATGGCGATATACAGATTCATCACCGATACACAATTACCCTCCCGGGCATGAAACGCCTCCAGAGCGGTGTGAGTCTTGGCGTCTTCATACTGAATATGCAAGAACTCTTCGCCATACAATAGGTCCTGAAGTTTATCGACCCGCGTTTCTTCGCTGTCTCTGGGATTTAAATAGCCGTCCACAAACTGCCGAACCTCATCGCTAATAAATAACGGATCGATCTCGGGAAAATGATCGCTGGTTTGATCGAGGATGCGCCGATGAATCTCTGCATCTTGAACAAACTCAAGCTCGAGATCGATGGCCACGCAGCCAGCAAGCAGCAGGGCCGACAGACCCATGATGAAAATTCTTGCTTGGTTCAATATGCTTAGATGCATGAAATCACTGGTTTTAGTATCTTGACGGCGTGTCACGACCGCGCTTGTCAATTTTCATGAACTGGTAACGACCCACCAGGAACGAGACTTGATCTTCCTGTAACTTGCGAAATAAGCCTATCCATCCGGCATAATTCGCCAGCTTTACCATACTACTTCCTAGACCGGCATAATCCAGATTATCATGCAGACGCCTGGTGTCCCGGCCCCACGAATCTTGATAGGTTGAGGTGTCGGTCAGGGAGGCATATTCGTATTCCAAAGCAACGCGCGTCTGCGCGAGCCGCATATTGTCAGCCGACAGGAATCGCACTTCGTAACTCGTTTCAAATTGCAGGGTATTCCCTTGCCTAACTGGAAACCAGCTGACAGCGATGTCTACCACCACACTCTTGAGAACCGGCAAATTTGGCACATAGGCAAAAGGCTGCGCGTCTGCTTGCAACAGGGTATAGCCTGCGTCGGTGTCACGTAATGCGTAGGAAATGCGCACTCTCCCCTGGGCATCGATATCCACAATTGAATCGGAGCGTATGGATTCCGAGCGCATCACGAAATCGAACAGCGCTTTCTGCGTCTCAATTTGCAACGCTGGCAACTGCCAGTCGACGCCGTCACCGTCTCGCAGGTGTATCGCGCCGTCTGCAAAGATCATTGAGCTCGGATTTATGGCCAGGCTTGCCGTCTCACCCAGCGCCACCCCGCCTGGCACCACAATCTCTCTGATGGTGGATTCCGTAAACTCATCTCCCAGTGTCTCCTTCAGAAACACCGCCGGCTCCCTTCGTGCCAGACTGCTTGCCCCTCGATTACCATTCTCCCGAAACAGAGAATTAGAATTTCTTCTGACGCGTTTACCCAGGTAGTCAAATTCGGTTACGTCGGATCGATAGCGTCTGGCACTACGGGAATCTATCGCTAAGCGCTGCGCGGCGGTAGCGTATAAATTGCCCGCCGTCGTCAGATCATCGCCGCCGAAAAAATACGCCGTGCTATAGCCAGCGGCCCCTGCAGCAGAATTGATTGTTTCGGCCGCGACCTCGTCTTGTCGGTAGAACGAGACAAACAGTCGATGCTCGGGACCGGAGTCCAACCATCTAAGCAGAAAAAGACGCCGTGTTTCGCCGGCTAAATCTTCGCCACGTAAAATAGCGATGCCACCAATTTGCTGCGCCTGGTACTCGGCCTCCCAGCTATTTAATTCGTGACTGTTGGGCAGAGTATTGAGCGGCAAGTCGGGAAACCGTCCGAGGCGATGACGCTGTATACGCTGGCGAATTACATCACGTGAATTTAAATTGTAGACCACGTCGATGGCAGAGGCACTTAAGGCCACTGTCAGCGATTGCAGAAAGGGATCCTGATTAACTTCTGTATCCAGCGCATCCGCAAACACCGTGCCAACCATCAGCAAACCACAAAAGCAAATTAGGCAGCGCGCGTTGCCGCGAGACAAACCGAGACAGAACCATGTCTCCGGGTAAGGCTTAGTCTTCTGCGCAGGCATCGTAGGGCTCATTCCGTCGTTTGCTTAACAGTCGTTTGCGCAAGTCGGTAACGATACCCGGCTCGCCCCAGAAATGAATTGGTTGCGCCATTTTCGTTATCAGCCTTTCCGCCTCATCATAGTCATCGGCCGCAATCGAATACTTAATCGCCTGTTCCATTATAAAGGTATCCGCCGGCAGCAAGGCAAATGCTCGGCGTTGGTAGTCTAGCCCCGCCTGCCAATTTTGCCCTTCGAGCAAATAGAGTTGCGCCATCGCCAAGTTGGCTTCAGGATTGTCCGGCACCAAGACCACAGTCCGTTCGAAATGGTGCCTGATATCCGCAAGAATCAAACCACGTTGGCCGGCGGGATAAGTCTTTTCGCAATTACTCAATTCTGCTTCCCAATATTCACCGTAGTCCATCAATATGTCTGGGTCATCTGTAGAGATAGCAACCGCTTGCTCAAAATAGTGGGCAATGGTTTGGTCAATACCTTCGAGATCCTGCATCCTCAGTGCATCACCCATTCCGGAATAACTACGAGCGATCTCAGTACCGGAGTCCAATGCGGCCTGAAAAAACAGCTGCGCGTTTTGCATGCGGCCCGAGTTCAAAGCCAACTCAGCGAACAACACCGCGAGTCGCCCACTTTCAATCTCGCTCGCGCTGTAATCGGGATTTTCTGACAGAACACCGTATTCAATGTTGCCACGCGGCCTACTGCTCTGGAGTAGATAGTTATGGAAATCCGCATCCAGTTGCACCGTAGTGAGATCAAATGCCTGATCATAGGCGAATCGTGAATTTCGTCCATCGAGCAACAAACCCAGGTAATTTTGCAACGCCAGTCGATGATCGCTAAACCCCTCTTCCTCGTAGCCGTGCAAAAAATAATGCAACAGGGTTTCAGACTTTAAATTGGCAATTCGTACCAGACGGGGCGATGCCAGGGCATCATCTCGATACAGAAGTCGATCCATTGACAAGGTCTCACTGAGAGCTAACGTTAAATCATTATCCTCCCGAGAGAAGCGCTCGAATTGCGCGCGGCCACGATTGATTTGCACCCGTGCCAGATAGCCCGATAGCCCTTCTTCGTACCAGCGAGGCAATCGCAGGTCAGAAAAATTACGAACCAGGAAGTGTACATAGTGATGGGTTGCAATCGAGAATGATTCCTCATCATTGGCAACCAAGGCCATGAAATTAGCTCGCGGTGTGGGATGGAAAAAAGCGGTCGCGTCGCCCACGGTAAAGTGTTGCAGACTCTCTGAATCATCAAACAGATAGACATAGTTTGGAACGCGCGCCGGTGGAAACGGAGATTCATCTTGAATGACATAGGCCGCGAGCTGCCGCCAGGTTTCTAACGCATCGGCAAATCGTGTCGTCTGCCGGGCAGAAACCTGACTGATTATGGAGAAGTGCTCGGTCTGCACTGCGACCCACCGATCATGTAATAATTGCTCCTGCCCGAAACCACTCACAGGCACAGCTATGAGGATGATTAAGCAGGCCAATCGGGGAAGATCAAGAGGAGAGCTGCTCATAGTCTAACCACCGCGCAGGAATTAATGACGAAATCACTTTACCATGCAAAATAGAGCCGCTTAAAGACTTACCGGTGGCTTTTATTCACATAGCAGGATAGTTCGGACCGCCGCTGCCTTCAGGCACCACCCATTCGATATTCTGGGATGGATCCTTGATATCACAGGTCTTGCAGTGCACACAGTTTTGCGAATTAATCTGAAAACGCTTAGATCCGTCCGCTTCTTCAACCACCTCATACACGCCAGCGGGACAATAGCGTTGCGCCGGCTCATCATACAGCGGCAGATTGACCCCAATCGGCACCGAGTCATCTTTCAATTGTAGGTGACAGGGCTGGTCTTCCGCGTGATTGGTATTGGATAGAAACACGGAGGACAATATGTCGAAACTAATTTTTCCATCAGGTTTTGGATAGTCAATTTTCGGACTTTCCGCAGCGGGCTTGAGCTGACAGTGGTCTTTGGATTTATCGTGAAAGGTGAACGGAAATCTGCCAAAGAAAATATTCTGCTCGATAAATACCAGGGTACTGCCTAACCAAAAACCAAACTTGTGGAAGCCTGCACTAAAATTACGGGTCTGGTGCAATTCATGGTGCAGGTCCGAGTTCTCAAAACGCGTGGTGTAATCGCTCAGTTCTGCTTCGCTGGATTCCACGCTCAATGCCGCAAACAAGCTTTCAGCCGCAAGCATACCCGACTTCATCGCGGTATGACTGCCCTTGATCTTGGCCGTATTCATCGTTCCCGCATCGCAGCCAATCAGTAAGCCGCCGGGGAAAGTCATCTTGGGGAGTGAATTAAGACCGCCCTTGACTAACGCCCTGGCACCATAGCTGATTCGCTTACCCCCTTCTATATACTGCCTGATGACGGGATGTTGTTTGAATTTCTGAAATTCATCATAGGGATTTATGTGGGGATTCTGGTACGCCAGGTCAACAATCAACCCCAAATAAATCTGACTGCCTGCTACATGATAGAGAAAGCCCCCGCTGGTGGCTGCATAGCTGGCACCGATCATCGGATAACCGACCGTATGCACTACTAATCCTTCCTGGTGTTTCTCCGCCGGCACTTCCCAGACTTCCTTCAGTGCAAGGCCATAGTGTTGCGGATCACTGTCCTTATTTAGTTCAAATTTCTTGATAACCTCCTTGCCTAAATGTCCATGGCAGCCTTCCGAGAGAATGGTATATCTGGCGTGAAATTCGAAACCTGGTTCGAACGAAGCTTTATGTTCGCCCCTGGCATCGACCCCCATATCCCCGGTGGCCACACCTTTGACACTGCCGTCTGCATGATAAAGAATTTCGGCAGCGGCGAAACCTGGAAAGACCTCGGCGCCTAATTCCATAGCCTGTTCCGCCAACCAGCGGCAGAGATTGCCTAGCGAGATAATGTAATTGCCGTGGTTATGCATCGGCCGTGGCACCAACAGGCCTGGAAACTTAAACGAAGATTCTGCCCCAGGCAGAAAATAGACGTCGTCACCGGTTACCGCGGTATTTAGCGGTGCGCCTCTTTCCTTCCAGTCGGGAAACAATTCATCCAATGCCGAGGGTTCGAACACGGCACCCGAGACAATATGCGCCCCCACCTCGGAGCCCTTTTCCAGAACGCACACTGAAAGTTCCTTTTCGGCTTCCCGGGCCATCTGCAAGAGCCGGCAGGCCGTTGCAAGTCCCGCCGGACCTGCGCCCACAATGACTACATCGACCTCCATGGATTCGCGCTGCATAAGTATTCCTCTGCATGGTTTTTGCAATGACAATGAAACGGCGTTCCTGACTGAGCATAAAATCCCTGTGAATCCAGCCAGTTATGAACGGCTATTATCCTCAATTCGCCGAACGAGCGCAAAATTCGCCAACCTCTACCGCCAGCATTACAAAATGTCACAAATAATCGACAATCGAAGATTCTTAAGCCGGTCCTTTATGTGCATACTGACGCCGCCATTTTTAACCATCGCGATATCCAGCTTCTCCAAGCTGTTCGTCCCCACTGGAGCAACCTGCATGGGCAGTTTAAGCCACCAGGCCCGAAGCCTAATTGCCGCTCTCTCGCTGGCCTCGGGCGTGCTAGCCGCGCCACTGCACGCGCAGGAACAACCGATCACCAGCGCTGACGCTACCGTCACCTACCCTGCTTCCTATTTCGACCAGTACGCTCCTTTTTCAGTCGACGATATGCTGAATCGTATCCCAGGCATCAATCTGGCCCGCCAGGGTGGCGGAGGTGACGGTGGTCCAGGCAGTTCCGGTGGCTCCAGTCGACGCGGCCTGGGCCTGGGAGGAGATCAAGTACTCATCAATGGGCGTCGCATTACCGGCAAAGAAAATGAGGGCAACAGCCAGCTCAGCCGCATACCGGCCAATCAGGTCCAGTACATCGAGATAATCAGAGGGACTTCCGGTGATCTCGACGTGCGTGGCGGCAGTCAGGTTATCAATATCGTGTTGCTGCAAACTGCAACGCGCTCCTCCGTAGCCTACGAATTAAATACCGACCGCTATCATGATGGCGCTATTAAACCGGGAGGGAAAATATCTCTGACCGGTCAAAATGGTGCATTTGCATATCTATTGAGTGCCGAATCAGAATCGCGATGGGAGTACCGCGTCGGCTTTGAGGAAAGTGTGTTCGCCGATGGTTCTCCCAACGACACGGTATCAAGACTCAGTACCAGAGACTCCCAACCCCTCTCTCTCAGCACCAACTTCGGCTATCAGTTTAATGACAATGACTTGGCTCATTTCAATGTCCTGTACAACAACAATGACGCACCGAACGCAGAAGATCGAACCACTACCGACCTGACGCTGATACCTGCAATTACAACACTCGAGTTGGATGAGACCGCCAACACCAGCGATTTCTGGGAGATAGGAGGTGACTATGAGCACACTTTCGGCAATGGGGCTCGCTGGAAAACTCTACTGATTGTCAACGCAAAGGAAGATGACAGTAGGCGGGAAAGATTTGCAGTGGATGCTGATCGACTTACCAAGAATTTGTTTCTAGATAATTTTAATCGATATCAGGAGCGCATCGCCAGAACTTCTTACTCCTTCGGGTTCGGGCAATCGCAGGATCTGGAAATCGGCATAGAACGAGCACAGACTATTCTGGATTCGTCGCTGCAACTTGGCTTGTTGAGCGGCACCGAACCTACCGCAGCAACATTTGGCGGCTTGAGCCCGATCACAGATTCCCACGCGAGGGTTGAAGAGATTCGCTATGAATCTTTCCTGGTGCACAATTGGCAAATCAACGATCGGATGTCCCTGGAAAGCACATTGATCATAGAAACGTCTGAGATCAAACAATCCGGTGACGTGAATCAGAAACGAGATTTCGATTTCATCCGGCCCAAAATCGATTACCGCTTCGATCTAACCCGTTCCCTGCAATTCAGAGTGACGGTAGAAAAAGATGTGTCGCAATTGAGCTTCAACGACTTCACCGCCAATGTGAGCGGTGGCGACGATGATCAGGATGCCGTAGCCGGAAATCCCGATTTGCGGCAGGAACAATCCTGGCGTTTTGAGTTAAACCTGGAATATCGTTTCAATAACGACAACGGCGTCGTAAACGCCAACGTATTTTACCATGATCTCGAAGATG
>JADFOC010000402.1 GCA_022563075.1 Pseudomonadota bacterium | reverse complement strand
GAAATAAATCGAACATCGCCCAAGGTTCAAGCGGCCATGTTGGAGGCAATGGGAGAAAAACAGGTCACCGTGGATAACACCACCTATCCGTTGGATGACCTATTCTTTGTCATCGCAACCCAGAATCCGTTGGACCTGGTGGGTACTTACCCTCTACCGACCCCACAACTGGATCGATTCCTATTCAAGATCACCATGGAGCACATCGACCGGGAATCAGAATTGAATGTACTCGATACCTATAAAGAGAGAAGAGATTTAGCGGGGAAGCAGGCGCCAGTTACCCGAGACGAAGTTATCGCTGCTAGAAAACAAATTGATTCAGGAGTCGCCATCAGCTCTGCGATAAAAACAGCACTGGTGGACATTTCAAGAAATATTCGAGAAGACGATCGAGTACTACAAGGCAATTCTACCCGTAGCATGGTTCTACTGTTACCCGCCTTACAAGTTTCTGCCGCGTTACGTGATCGAAACTTTGTAAGCGCCGAAGATATTGAACTGTTACTACCGAGAGTACTAGGCCACAGAATAGAACTAGCGCCTGGTGTGTCTGATATGCACAAAGTATTGATAGACAATATGCGTGAACCGATGGAGCAGCTTGCCAAGGGAACACTGTCTAGATGACGATGAGAAGACGGCAGATAGGTAATCTGGCACGCGTGAAATTTTCAAAGATTATCACCTTACTGTTGTGTTTCTATATCCCTGACTTTCTCTATGGACAAGACGATCCTCCCTTATCAATTGATAACATAGAATTGCCTGAGAACCTGCTCCCACTCTGTTTTGGTATCAGCGATATCAACGAGCTGCGCGCACTGGCGATTTGTGACGCTTTGAATATCGGGCAAAACGTTAAAGCCAGAGAATTAAGTGAGCAGTGGTTACGCAGCGAACCAAACTCGCCTGGGGCACAATTTGCACTTGCCGAAGTGTTATTAACCATAGAAGGCAATATGCCACGCGCCCTATATCATCTCAATCGTGCCGAAGAGTTGACTAACTACGAGACGCCGGAAGAGGCATTTAACTCCGGCAATGTGCAGTGGCATTATCTGACGCTTAGTCAATTGTCTTATGTACACCAGTTAATGGGACATCAGTTAACCTAATTAGACTATCTGGACAAACTCAATCAGATTTATGGCCAAGACATCGAGTCTTTTAGAGGCTGGCCGCTGATCAAGTTAAAGCAGTATGAGGCGGCTCGCGCCAGTGCCACTCTGGTACTAAAAACCAGCGATAGCGAGCGAGCGCGCGCACGCGCATGGAACACCTTATGCGCGGTTGAGCTTGCCAGCTTGCAGCCAATCGAATCCATGACAGCTTGCAATCGAGCGATCGACGAGGATGGAAATATCGCCGATCAGAGCAACGACTACGATACCGTATACCTGAGTAACGCCTCCGAAGTCTCTCTGAGTCTGTTACAAATGGATAAGGCCGAAGAGTACCTGGACCGTGCTACCCGTTATCTTAATCCCGAAAGCGTGGCGGATCCCTGGATTTATAAATTGTACCTAACTATGAATCAGGGTCGCTTCGATGAAGCACGAGATGCACTCGACCGCATGTTGATTTGGCGGGAGTCACAAAAACCGATTGTGAGCGTGATGAACCGAGCCGAACATTACCTGGTAAGCGCCAGTTTTCTGTTATTAGCTGGTTACGCGGAAGACGCAATTAAACTCACTGCCACTGCGCTCAATCAACCCGACCGTAATGGTTCCTATAGTGCCGACGATTCTCAAAAAGATTCGATTGCTGCCCTCTTAAACATGATGGCTAATCAGACTGAATATCAAATTCAATTGGAGATAATCGCCACCATGGACTGGTTTGAATCCCTTCAGGTTCGAATCGACGCGATTGCTTTGCAATTAAACGCCTGGCGCGCTGCACGCAGAGCCGCATCGTTGTTTGCCGACTTCGACGTGCTGCAAAACCGTCTACGTCCTTACGCGCCTCTGGAAGTGCATATTCCTGAGTGGATAGAACCTGAAATCGTAAGATTAATGGGTACCGGGGTCATGTCAAACATTCTGGATCAAGCCAACGCTAACGGCGCATTTATGTTGAATGCTGGTTATTACTATTCCTATCGAACCGAAATAGCAGCAGTGGATAAGAAAGATGCGATGATTTTGGATTCTGGTAATCGGGCTTTGGCGCAATTACCACAACAAGAAATCCTGTTAAGAGCCAGGATAACTGCCCACATGGCTGCCGCAGCCTGGCGTAGCAACCAATATTCTGATGCCCTGCTTCACTATGAAACGGCATTTCGACAAGATCCCAGCATACTGCGCAGGTTGGCAATGTCTATTCCCGTGACCATACGCTCAGATGAATCGGATTTCTCTCATCAAGTTGAGATCTATCTTAGTCATTCTCCCCGATTTCATGCAGACCACAATGGTCTGATACTAGAGGTGAATAGCGGCCCAGACCTTTCTATCTGCCTGAAATCCAGAACAGGAAATATCCTATCGTGTTACACTATGGCCGCTGCAGATAATCAAAGCAGCAAGTGGAATGCCCAGCAACTGACTCGATTGTTTCACACTGAAGCGTTTGGCTTAGGTTATGACATTAGTAAGGCTCAACGCTCAATTCTGCTAGGTTCAAGCGTTATTCTGAGTTCTCAATCTAACAGCAATCTGCAACGAAACAGAGATGCTGTGCTGATTCGCTGAGTGATTACTTAAGCTTTGTCACCGGTATTCCTGTCTCTGAATTAAATTCCAGCTAAATGGATCGTAGTTTTGTCGAATAGTGCTTTTCTATCAAGGCCGTTAATCGTGTTACTGGCCGCCACTTCCGCGCTCGGTCCAGCGGCAATGCAAATACTCCTGCCCGCCTTGCCGGTAATTAAGGACACATTTCAAGTCAGCAATGATGTCGCGCAATTAACCCTGAGCCTATCAATGTTTGCCATCGCACTAGGAACATTGGTCTACGGACCGCTCTCAGACAAATATGGTCGTAAGCCGATAATGCTGATTGGCCTTTGCGTTACC
>JADFOC010000032.1 GCA_022563075.1 Pseudomonadota bacterium | reverse complement strand
TACCCGGAATATCACAGGCTGTTGTCCCGCTTACGAAAACCGATAAATGTTACGCCGAACGTGTTAGTGCTGTTGCTGAAGAAATTAGAGAATTGCTGCAATCCACTGGTTTAAACGATGCTCCCATATTTCCTGTATCGAATGTATCCGCTGCAGGAATACCAGAACTGACCGATCATCTACAGTCGTTATTGGGCACTGTGACAGATAGCGAATCCATGGCTGAAGAGCAGTGTTTCCGCTATCTGATTGACCGAAGTTTCACGGTCAAAGGCATTGGCACCGTGGTAACGGGAAGTGTGCGTGCAGGCACAGCTCATGTTGGCGATTCACTGCTACACACGAGCACTGGCGAGATGACTAAATTGAGAGGAATGAGACAAGATACAACCAAGCTTGAGCGCATTCATCAGGGCCAGCGAGCTGCTATCAATATCAATCGTAACTATAACGAAGTAAATCGCGGCGATTGGCTGATCGATGAACGAATTTACCACCCAGTAACTCGTTTCGACGCGAACATTCGTTTCATTACAGAAGATTTTAGTTTGCGTAGCAATGCACAGTATCATCTACACATCGGTGCTTCTCACCATATCGTCACCATTCGCAGCCTGGAAGACAGGCAACAGCGATTTTTTCAAATCAAATCCAACACCGCGGTGGTTGCTCATTTCGGGGACAGGTTTGTTATTCGAGACCCCGCCTCCCAACATACTATCGGTGGCGGAAAAGTAATCGATATCTTCGTGCCGCGTCGCGGTCGCAGCAGCGACGCGCGAATCACTATCCTCGATGCAATGGATCAGGAAACCTTTGCAGCAATTAAGTCACTGTTAGTCACATTACCAGGCGGTGTCGATCTCAATCAATTTGCACTGTGCCGCAACAACTCCCAATCAGCAATCGAATTGCAATGTCAGCACCTGCAATCGGAAAATGTGCCCTATGTCAGCTTGATGCTGGAGAAGCAGGCGCTACCAATTTTGCTGCATGATTCTTATTTTCCACCATACTGCCAACAAATTCTGGATTGCATAGCTCAATACCACGAGCAGCATGGCAACCAACAGGGTATTAGTGAACCTGCCCTCAGCAGGGCGGTAGATTTTGCTGGTTCTCACATCTTGTTTCATAGCCTGCTACGAAACTTGGTAGAACGGGGATCGATAAAACGAACTGGCACGCTACTGCATATCCCTACGCATCAAACAACATTGAGCCAGGAAGAACAGGATTTTCTGGCGAAGATTCGGCCCATTCTGTTGAAGGCGGGGAATATTCCACCTCGCACCCGAGAGTTGGTTGAAGTAACCGGCATTCCACTGAAACCACTCGATAGTATCCTGCGACAAACCACCAAGGCTGGAAACTTGATTCAAGTGGCGATTAACCGACACTATCTACCGGAAACGATTATGTCATTGGCAGAATTTACCGAAAAGCTTGCTCAGGAAAATGACGACGATAAAGGTTTTTCGGTGATTCAGTTCAGGGATGCTACCGGAATCGGCCGCAATCTATGCATCGAGATCCTGGAATATTTTGATCGTGTCGGATTCACCCGTCGCGATGGCAATAGTCGCTTTCTTCGTACTGAGAAAGAGAACATTTTCGGTAAATAGGTCGGCACTGCACTGCGTTTGAATCGATTATAATGCGTTGCCCCCTTTACCTCTAGAAAACAAAACTGCTACTCTAATCGACAGTAGCGTTGATTGCCTTGTTGGGTGACTCTATGGGACTCGAAATAGACAACACGAATTTTAAAGAAGACGATTTTAATAAATTCAGTGATCGACTCAGAGCCAATCTAAAAGCACTCGAGATAATGTTGGCTCGACCCGGATTTGGTGACGGAGAATTGTCCTTCGGCGCTGAGCTAGAACTGTATATCGTCGATCAGGAAGGTCGGCCATTGCACATCAATCAAGAAGTCATCAGCAAGCTAAACGATCCACAATTAACCCTCGAGTTGAATCGCTACAATCTGGAATACAATTTCAGCCCAGTGTTGCTCAAAGATCGATGTTTTTCTGCGACTCAGACTGAAGCATTGGCCGCGATCGAAAAAATAAATGCCGCTACCGCCGAGTGGGGCGGCAAAGTTGTACCCATCGGTATTTTACCCACACTACAGCAGTCCGATACCGGGTATCACGCGTTAACCAAGTTGCCTAGATTTGAAGCGCTGACTCGAGCACTCACCGATATTCGAGATGGGCCATTTACCATAGCGATCCAGGGTGAAGATACATTACAGCTGGCCATGGATGATGTAACCCTGGAAGGAGCCAACACCTCATTCCAGGTCCATCTACGGGTACCCACCAATGAATTTGCAGATTTCTATAACGCGTTGCAGCTTGTTACTCCTCTAGTTGTGGCGATAGCGGCAAACTCGCCCACTTTATTTGGTCACAGGCTGTGGCAGGAAACACGCATCCCGCTATTCAAACAATCCATCGACTGCCGTCCTAAGGATTCCCTGCACCCGATTCCTGCACGCGTAAATTTTGGTAATAACTGGCTCAGAGAAGGTGCGTTTGAGCTGTTTGCCGAAGCCACCTTATTATACCGGCCAATTCTGCCTGACTGTCATGACGAAGATCCGATGGCTGTGTTAAATCGTGGCGGCACCCCGCAACTGCACGAGCTACGACTGCATCAGGGATCGATATGGCTGTGGAACCGGCCGGTGTATGACCCGATAGCGGGTGGTCATCTACGCATCGAATTACGCTCCTTCCCCGCCGGACCGAGTATAGTAGACATGTTAGCAAATGCGGCTTTGGCCATTGGCCTGGCGAAGTTAATGCAACTCAGCATTAGAGAACTGCTCCCAGCCATTCCCTTCACTTATTGCAATGCCAATTTCTATCGAGCCGCTCAAAAAGGCTTAGAGGCAGAATTATTTTGGCCTTCCCTCAGTCAGAGCCAACCCGAATACTTTGAAGTCCCGGAGATTCTTGAAAAACTGATTCCCCGAGTACCGGAGCAACTTAGCATTATGGGCTTTGTCGAAGAGGATTATAAACCGCTATTGGAAGTCATCGAAGAGCGCCTGGCCACTCGCCAGACTGGCGCACAATGGCAATTGAACAAACTTGCCCAGCTGCGGCAGGACATGCCTAAACGAGAAGCTTTGGTTGCAATGCTGCAGCAATACCAATCTAATTGCGGTGCTAATATTCCAGTGGCGCAGTGGCGATAATAACCATGCAGCAATCTATCTCAGCTCAGGACAGTAGCTTCCAATATTGGAAGGATCCAGACATACAAAACATTGGCGACACCGCTGTAGAATTTTTAAATAAGTTACATGGCCCCACTCACATTCATATCAGTGGTAATGATCCTTCGAGATGTCGTGCAGTAGTCACTTTATTGCATGGTAACGAGCCTTCTGGATTTCACGCTATATTTGACCCCTTGAAACGGCAAATTAAGCCAGTGGTAGATATTCACTACTTTATTCCCAGCGTGGATGCGGCCAAACAGGCGCCAGGCTTTATCTACCGCATGCTTCCCCACCAGAAAGATCTGAATCGCTGTTTTAGCACTCCCTTTGGCGATACCGAGCAAGATTTGCTGGCACAAGATTTGTTAGAGAATCTTAAATCGTTTAATCCGGAATCCGTAATCGACATTCATAACACCTCCGGTTCTAGTCCATCATTTGGTGTAACTACATTCATGGATGAACGACACGATGCTTTGGTGTCACTGTTTACTCATCGCACCATCGTTACCGATTTACCGCTCGGCTCACTGATGGAAATCAGTAGATTCATGATGCCGACAGTAACCATCGAATGCGGAGGAGCCCAGGACATTGCATCCAACGTGATGGCTATAGAAGGATTGACCAAATACATTAGCTATGCGAACGTATTAACGCTCGAGCATACTGATATGTCACTCGAATTTTTTCACAATCCATTGCGTCTCGAATTACTCGAAGGCAGCGATATCGCTTATGGCGATCACTGCCTAATGACCGATGGGGTGACCTTATTACCGGAGATCGAAGACTTCAATTTCGGTTTTGTTAATCCTGATACCAGGCTTGGTTTCGTTTCCGGAGAGTTGGACAGCAATCTGACTGTGCGGGACGCCCGGGGTCGGGAACGACTACAGGACTACTTTCGATTAAGCGATGGTGAATTGTATCCGCTGCGAACATTAAAACTATTTATGGTGACGACCAATCCCGAAATCGCCAGAAAGGACTGCCTGTTTTACCTGATCGAGGAACCAGCCGATTAAGCAATTGATTTTTGACAGCTTTTGTAACAATTTCCTCTGCACGGCGTCCAATGATGAATAACCATGGCTAATCGCTAGCTCACCAGAGGGGCAATAGGTCTTGTTTAAAAATTATTTAAACATGGTGTTTCGCGGAATCTGGAAACATAAAGCATATTCCGCCATTAATATTATTGGATTGGCGATAGGTATCGTCTGTACCTTGCTAATCCTGTTGTACGTCCAATATGAATTCAGTTATGACCGTTATCATGAGAAATTCGATCGTATTTATCGGGTGTCACTACACGGCGTGCTGGCAGGCAATGAAATAAACGCAGTCACTAGTCCCTACCCAATGGCCGCAGCCCTCACCCGAGAGTTCCCTGAAGTAGAGGCAGCAGTCAGATTTCGACAATTCTTCAGTGATATGCTGGTAAGCGTGGATGGCTTACACTATCAGGAAAAACGAATCTTTCATGCCGACTCCAGCCTATTCTATATATTCAGCTTTAATTTCCTGGCGGGCGATTCCGCTACGGCGCTGAATGACCCGAATACAGTGGTAATCAACGAATCGATGGCGAGAAAGTATTTCGCAAATACTGAAGCCCTCGGCAACACCATCACATTTAACAATAGTCGTGATTACCTCATAACAGGCATCATAGAAGATCTGCCAGATAACTCGCATTTTCACCCAGACTTCCTCGTCTCATTTACCTCTGATTCAGATCACGACAGCCCGGTCTGGATAAGTAATAATATCGCAACCTATCTGCTGTTAAGACCTGGCATTTCAGCAGAGGAGTTTGCACCCAAATTGGAAGAACTCGTCTCGAAATATGTTGCACCACAAATAGAACAAGCGGTAGGAATCAGCTTTGACGAATTTTTTAACAATGGAGGCGTCTACGCCTATAACTTACAAGCATTATCCGAGATTCATCTGAATTCAGACATGGAGGGCGAGATCGAAATCAACGGTAACGCGAACTACGTGTATACATTCTTGGCCATAGCATTCTTTATCATGCTATTGGCTTGCATTAATTTCATGAATCTATCCACGGCTCGCTCGGCGAATCGAGCCAAGGAGATAGGCGTTCGTAAAGTAGTGGGAGCTCAACGCTCGCAATTGCTCATACAGTTCTTACTGGAGTCTATTCTAATTAGTGTCTTAGCTCTATTTATCGCCCTACCCTTAGTATCACTGCTGCTGCCAACATTTAATGCGTTAACCGAGAAAGACATGTCACTCAGCCTGTTCTTCAGCTTGCAGTCCTTGCTGTTACTGGTTTTATTTACCCTGGCCGTTGGCGTTCTCTCCGGCAGTTATCCGGCTCTATACCTGTCCAGACTTCAACCGCAGGAAGTCTTGAAAGGCAAATACAGCGCTGGCGCAAAGCGTACTTGGCTTCGTGGCAGCTTAGTGGTTTTTCAGTTTGCCATATCGATCGCACTGGTTTCGGCAACATTTATCGTCTATAGCCAACTTAGTTACATGCGTACCAAGGCCTTAGGTTTTGACAAAGATCAACTGATCGTCATTCATCGCGCTGGCGCGTTGGGAGATCGGCTAGAGAACTTCAAGGATCAGACAACGCAACAACCGAACGTGCTGAATGTGGGTTCGAGCGTGCATGTACCTGGGATGCAAGTTGATCAGAATGTGTATATTTTGGAAGGAAAATCGGCTGCAGAGAGCAGGATGATCTGGGCTTCTGCGGTAGGCTACAATTTCATTGAAACCATGGAATTTGAGATAGTTGCTGGAAGGAGCTTTTCGAGAGAATTTGGCGCCGATGAATCGGCGTATATAATCAACGAAACTGCGGCCAGAGAATTCGAAATACAAAACCCGATAGATCACAGACTAGTAGAACCAGGCCCTGATGGGACGCGTACCGGGCAAATAATTGGCGTCGTCAGGGATTTTCATTTTGAATCCCTGCACCAGGAAATTCGGCCCATGCTTTTCCGCTATAGTGATTTTGCCCGCTATGTCGTAGTTCGTGTGCGACCTGAGGGTATCCGACAAGCAATAGCCGATCTGGAAAGTAGATGGCGCGAAATGACATCTGGTGAGCCATTCGAATATTCGTTGCTGAACGAGGATTTCGACAACCTACACCAGGGAGATCGCAAAATGGGTGAGATTTTCACGGGTTTTTCGGTGTTGGCTATTTTTATTGCCTGTCTGGGGCTCTACGGCTTGGCCTCATTTACTACCGAGCAGCGCAATAAAGAGATAGGAATACGCAAGACCTTGGGTGCGACAGTTGCCAATATAGTTCTGTTAATCTCACGCGAGTTTATCTTACTCGTGCTCATCGCTTTGGTCATCGCCGTTCCCATGGCTTATTTTGCGATGAACCTCTGGTTACAACTGTTTTCCTATCGTATAGACATCTCGCCAATGCCTTTTATTACGTCCGGAGTGCTAGCGTTGCTGATAGCATTTCTGACAGTCAGTGTGCAATCGATAAGCGCTGCACTAACCAATCCGGTGC
Organism: Pseudomonadota bacterium; assembly: GCA_022563075.1. Lineage (GTDB taxonomy): Bacteria > Pseudomonadota > Gammaproteobacteria > Pseudomonadales > Pseudohongiellaceae > UBA9145. Next base: position 4,802 of record JADFOC010000032.1, on the reverse strand, counting down.
TAGCACTGCGAGAGGAATAATTACTTCAGAGGGTGCAGCACCACCGGCAACGAAGAATAACCTTTGACAAAACTGGAATAGATGCGCTCAGGCTCGCCCACTACTTCGACTTTGTGAAAGCGCTGCATAATCTCTTCCCAGACGATGCGCAATTGCATTTCAGCCAGGCGATTACCCATACAGCGATGCAAACCAAAACCAAATGACAGATGGTGGCGCGCGTTAGGTCGGTCGATCCAGAAGTCGTTGGGCCGATCGATCACTTCCTCATCCCGATTTCCAGAGGCATACCACATAATCACTTTATCACCAGCCTTGATCTGCTTGCCTCTGAGCACAGTATCTACTCTCGCGGTACGACGCATATACGCCAGCGGGGTCTGCCAGCGAATTATTTCGGATACCATATTGCGAATTAAGCCGTGATCGTGACGCAGCTTGTCGTATTCGTCAGGATTTTCATTGAGTGCGATCACACCACCGGTTATCGAGTTGCGGGTTGTATCGTTACCCCCCACAATCAGCAGAATGATATTGCCGAGGTATTCCATCGGTGGCATGTTTTTGGTGGCCTCGCCGTGGGCCAACATGGATATCAGGTCATTACCGGGTTCCTTGTTGATTCGCTCATTCCACAGTCGCGTGAAATAAGCCAGGCATTCCTGCATCGCCTGCCAACGCTGTTCTTGATTATCTATCACCCCACCCCCAGGAATAGCGGTCGCCACATCAGACCAGTGGGTGAGCTTGTATCTATCTTCGAACGGAAAATCAAAGAGCGTTGCCAACATCTGAGTAGTCAATTCGATTGAGACCTGCTTCACCCAATCGAACTCTTCGCCCAGCGGCAGCTCATCCATTATCTTGCTCACGCGTTGCCTGATCAGCCCTTCTAGATTCTTCAGGTTTGCCGGTGCCACCACCCCCTGCACCACCGTGCGCTGCTCATCATGCTTTGGCGGGTCCATCGATATAAACGATGGCAGGGTAAATTGTTCGAAGCTGTCGACAATGCCGATGGTGGGTTCTGAGGAATAGATATCCGGCGACGTATCCACTTCCATGATGTCCTTGTACTTCATCACCGACCAATAAGGACCCACGGCCGATTCCTTACAGTAGTGCACCGGATCTTCCTGGCGCAGTCGCTGCAGAAACGGCAGAAATTCATTTGCCTGCCAGATTCCCGGGTGTGCCAGATCTATATCTTCGATGGGCATGGCGTAGGGGTCTTTACCCACCATACTCCATTTGCTCTGCTTGGAATCCTGATGCTCTACAGCTTCACTCATATGACCTCCTCTAAGTGAAAAGTTAATCTTGGAAACCGTTCACTAAAACTGAAACTCCGGTGTCGTGAGTACCAAGCCATCCAGTTCATCGGTGACCGAAATCTGGCAAGACAATCGCGAATTATCCTTGCGGTCTGTGCTCAGACCCAACATGGCTTCCTCGGTGGGCTCCATTGTTCCCACTTTATTTCTCCATTCTTCACTCACATACACATGGCAGGTGGCACAAGAACAAGCACCACCACAGTCTGCATCGATGCCTGGAACCCCATTGCTAACCGCGGCCTGCATGACCGATCCGCCAGTTTTTACCTCAACATGATGCTTGGTACCATCATGTTCGATGAATAATATGTTAATCATTTAACTTGCTACCCTTGTCCACTGCAATTTCGAAGGCGCAACCATACCAAGATGTGCGATAGAGAAAAAGAATTTTACAGACAGTAGCAATATAAGCCACTCGTTTTATGACTGCGGCTCTATCAGGCACTGGCTTATTACCTCGAAACCGGTGTCAATTTGTTCACATTGGACAATCCACTCAATAGGGTTTGATCAAAATTAAGCCAGTAACTCACCTTGGCCAGGAAACACAGCATACCCAGCAACAATAGCATCAGATCAAGGGCTAAACTTGCTGGGAGGTGAGTGATACCAGGCAGAATTTCGCGCGGATCGTTGCATAATGACAATTGTGGATTCTTGGTTGAATCGAAGGGACTATACTATAGTGACCGAAGTTCTCTGTTTGTCGGCAATAAGTTCACATTTAAAAAATTAGTAGTGTTGCATCGGTTGTGCTTTTATAATGCGCCCACTTCTGAAGGAATCCTAATTTATGTCTAATCCAATAAGTGCACTCTTTGGCCGATCCCCGATTCGACCGATACAGGAGCATATGGCCAAGGCACAAATCTGTGTAGTACTGTTGGGCGATTTTCTCGAAGCCAGCTTCGCAAGAGATTGGCAAAAAGCTGAAGTGCTGCAGCAGGCAATTTGCGCAGCGGAAAACGAAGCAGATGACCTGAAGAGTAATTTTCGTACTAAACTCCCAAAAAGTTTACTGCTACCGGTAGCTCGCACCGATCTACTAGAGCTGCTCTCTATTCAGGATCATCTGGCGAATCGAGCGAAAGATATTGCGGGTTTGATGCTGGGACGAAAAATGGAAGTACCTAGCACCTTGGTGGACCCGATGAGGGATTACTATCAACAAAGCCTGGATGCATCGATCCAAGCACTCAAGGCAGTAAACGAATTGGATCAATTGCTAGAAGCCGGATTCCGGGGCAAAGAAGTTGAGTTTGTCGAAGAATTAATAATCGAACTTGATGACTTAGAACATAAAAATGACTTAGGCCAGATTCAGTTGCGCGCCAAGCTCTATCATTTGGAAGAATCACTGCCTCCGGTACATGTCATGTTCTTGTACAAGATTATCGATTTAGTGGGCGAATTAGCTGATATTTCACAGAAGGTAGGTGGCCGCCTTTTACATCTGATGGCTCGCTAACGACAAGCAATAAAGCATAGAAACTTCCATGTCTGAAATCATCACACAGTACGGCACAATTTTGTTAGCCATGGCCTGTTTATTTGGCTTTTTTATGGCTTGGGGTGTCGGCGCAAATGATGTTGCCAACGCCATGGGTACATCCGTTGGCGCTAAAGCGATTACCATCAAGCAAGCGATATTGATCGCGATAGTATTCGAATTTGCCGGTGCCTATCTGGCCGGGGGATCGGTTACTTCAACCATTCGCTCAGGAATAATTGATATTGAAAAAGCGGGATTCGCGGATTCTCCAGAGTTATTAGTTTACGGCATGATGTCTTCCCTGCTGGCCGCTGGCATCTGGTTACTCATCGCCTCCAAAAATGGCTGGCCGGTATCGACTACCCATTCGATCATAGGTGCAATAGTCGGCTTTGCCGTAGTGGGTATTTCTCCAGACGCGGTAGTGTGGAGTAAGGTCTGGGAAATCATTGCGAGCTGGATCGTATCCCCTCTTTGCTCCGGCATACTCGCTTTTTACCTGTTTCGCAGCGTACAAAAACTAGTGCTGGAAACCGCCGACCCGTTCGAGAATGCAAAAAAATATGTGCCGTACTATATTTTTCTGGTGGGTTTTATAATCGCCATGGTGACTATGGTGAAAGGTCTTCGTCATGTCGGGCTGGAGCTGTCTTTCGCCCAATCTACTGCACTCGCCGTAGGATTCGGCGTCGTGGTGATGATAATTGGCGTTTTCCTGATGAGATCGATAAAAGAAATCCCGGCTAAGAACAAAGATTTCCGTTTCGCCAGCGTCGAGCGCGTATTTGGCGTATTGATGTTGTTCACTGCCTGTTCGATGGCGTTTGCACACGGTTCCAATGACGTTGCCAATGCCATTGGACCGCTGGCGGCAGTCAATGGCGTGATCCAAAGCGGGGGCGTATTCGATGTCGAATCGGCATTGCCGGTTTGGATCCTGTTACTGGGTGGACTGGGCATCGTCGCAGGATTGACCACCTGGGGATACAAAGTAATGGCAACTATAGGTCGGAACATCACCGAGTTAACACCGAGCAGAGGTTTTGCCGCAGAGCTTGCGGCAGCAACTACGGTAGTAGTTGCATCAGGCACCGGCATCCCGGTATCTACCACCCACACCCTAGTGGGCGCCGTACTCGGGGTTGGTCTTGCCAGAGGAATTGGCGCGATCAATCTGACCGTGGTTGGCAAGATATTTCTATCTTGGGTAGTCACATTGCCGGTTGGTGCGGGTCTCTCAATAATAATATTCTTTTTCTTCAAAGCGGTATTTGGTTAACACTTAATAATCCGCCTACTCCCTCAGTTTTTCATCAATTGGGAATCGGTCCTGAAAACTGCTTGCGCAGTTCCCGCTTCAACACTTTGCCATTGGCGTTGCGTGGAATCACATCGATAAAGGCCGCTCCTGTCGGCAACTTGAATCGAGCCAATTTCCCGTCGCAATGAGACAGGATATCCGCCTCGGTCACATCGCCATTTTTTCTAACGACAACCGCAAATGGCGATTCTCCCCATTTGTCGCTAGGCCGGCCGATTACGGCAACCTCAGAAACACCGGGATGTGTCAGAATCACATTTTCGATTTCGGCAGGATATACATTCTTGCCACCAGAGATAATCATGTCCTTGATACGGTCTTGAATATAGATAAATCCATCCTCGTCTACGGAAGCTACATCACCGGTCTTCAGCCATCCATCTTTAGTTATGGTTTCTCTAGTGGCATCCGGTCGATTCCAGTATTCCAGCATCACGTGCTGACCGCTGACCCATACTTCACCCTGCTCGCCTGGCGCACAATCGTTGCCACTTTTATCCACTACGCGCACATCGGTGTGAAAGAATGCACGCCCGGTAGATCCAATCTTGGTGAGAGAGTTTTCTGCACTGATCACCCAAGCTGGACCACAGGTTTCGGTCAAGCCATAAATTTGTTGGCTTTCTTTGCCCATTTCGGCATACTCTTG
>JADFOC010000401.1 GCA_022563075.1 Pseudomonadota bacterium | reverse complement strand
AGAGGGCGACATGGACGGAGTCATAGTTTGGCCCCAGGCTGCCACCTCTCAACACCACATGGGCATAGGGATTGCCTTTGGTCTCTACCACAGACACCTGGCCCTTATTGTTAATGCCCAGAAAACGATGTGAACTGGAAACTGATTGCATCGCATTAACGGCCACCATCAAGCCGCCATCGGTTCCGTTTTTGAAACCAACGGCGGACGAAAGCCCGGATGACATTTCGCGGTGGGTTTGCGATTCGGTGGTTCTGGCACCAATTGCCGACCAGGTGATAATGTCTTGCAGGTACTGGGGAGAAATGGGATCGAGTGCTTCTGTCGATGTCGGTAGCCCAAGCTCGACGATATCGAGCAACAATCGACGGCCCTTGCGCAAGCCATCCTCAATCTTGAAAGAATCGTCCAGGTATGGATCATTGATTAGCCCCTTCCAACCAATGGCTGTCCTGGGCTTCTCGAAATAGACGCGCATTACTACATATAATGTGTCTTTGACTGCGTCGGCGAGTAGCTTTAACCTATTTGCATAGTCGATCGCCGCCACGGTATCGTGAATCGAGCACGGGCCTACCACCACAATCAGGCGCGAGTCGGTTCGATCCAATATGGCAAAAACCGCCTCGCGAGCACGCTGCACCGATTCTGCGGCAGCTCCTGCCAGCGGCAATTCAGATTTCAGGCGGGCGGGCGTAATTAGTGCTTCATTGGAAGCTATATTAAGATTGTCAGTGACTGCCGACATGTTACTTTCCATCCACTCCGAAAAAAGGGCGGCAATGATAGCAAATACTGGTACCTCGACCAAGGCAAAGTCGCGGGTGCAGCGGGATATTTGCGATATCGCATGGCAGGAGGACCTGTGTTAATAAACCAAGATTTTGACGCTGGTAATATCGAAGTGGTCGCTGGTGAAGATCCTGGCGATATCCAACTGCGGATTCGAATTGACAATCAATCAGATTTCTACCAATGGTTCTACTTCGAACTGGCGGGGGCAAAACAGACAGATTGTACGTTGAAGATCCTAAATGCGGGCGGAGCTGCCTACCCGAAAGGATTCGAAAACTATCGGGTACTCTATTCCTACGATGCCGAGGAATGGCTACGACATCCAACTGTGTTACACGATGGCGTACTCTCTTTTAAATTTCGACCCGAGCACGAATCCGTCTATTTCGCCTATTTCATTCCCTATTCCCAGGAACGGCATCGAAACCTGGTGGCCAGCAGCGCCCTATCACCTGTCTGTACTCATCGCCTACTCGGGCAGACGCTCGATGGCCAGAATTTGGATTTATTGACAATCGCGCTGCCGCAACCGAGTGAGGACGAAGCGAAGGCCAGGAAAAACTGCTGGATAATCGCCCGACAGCATCCTGGCGAGTCAATGGCACAGTGGTGGATGGAAGGTTGTATTGAGCGGTTACTGGACACAGGTCACGCAGAAAGTCAGGCCTTGCTACAAAAATGCAATATTCATCTAGTACCCAACATGAATCCTGATGGCAGCAGACGCGGTCATCTGCGCACCAATGCCGCCGGACGTAATTTGAATCGCGAATGGGCTGCGCCGACGCTGAAATCCAGCCCCGAGGTATATCTGGTTAAACAAGCGATGCAGGAGAGTGGTGTCGATTTCTTCTTGGATGTACATGGCGATGAATCGCTCCCCTACTGTTTCATTGCCGGTGCCGAAGGCCTGACAAATTGGGATACCAACCAGCAGGCGCAGTTAGATTTCTATAAAAAATCGCTGGCGGCGGCAAATCCTGATTTTCAAACCCGGCATGGATATCCAGCCCAACCACCCGGTCAAGCCAACCTGACCATGGGCACCGTGCAGACGGCATTTGCACATCATTGCCTGGCGCTGACGCTGGAAATGCCGTTTAAGGACACCACGGCCACCCCGGATCCGAAGTACGGCTGGTCGGTGGCGCGCTGCAAGAAGCTGGCCCATTCCTGCCTGAGTGTGCTTGATCACTATTTAGCGAGCGACCTAAGCTAGGGAGCCTCATACCTTGTGGTAAAGCTGTCGCCCCTGTTGATTATATTCTTCCGCCATTTCTTCCATGCCAGATTTTATCGCCGCATCGACATCGTCTAGCTCCATTTTCGCCGCATAGTCTCGAACTTCCTGCGATATCTTCATGGAACAAAACTTTGGTCCGCACATGGAACAGAAATGGGCCACTTTACCCGACTGTTTGGGTAATGTTTCATCGTGATACGCGCGCGCCGTTATAGGATCCAGGCCCAGATTAAACTGATCTTCCCAGCGAAATTCGAAACGAGCCTTCGACAAGGCGTTGTCCCGTAACTGGGCACCAGGATGCCCTTTGGCCAGATCGGCCGCGTGCGCCGCTATCTTATAGGCCATTAGTCCATCTTTGACATCTTGCTTGTTGGGTAAGCCTAGATGTTCCTTTGGGGTCACGTAGCACAACATGGCACAGCCGAACCAGCCAATCATGGCGGCACCAATACTGGAGGTAATATGATCATAGCCGGGCGCAATATCTGTGGTGAGAGGGCCCAGGGTATAGAAGGGAGCCTCGGCACAGACCTCGAGCTGTCTCTCCATGTTTTCTTTGATCATGTGCATCGGCACATGGCCCGGTCCTTCGATCATGGTCTGTACGTCATGTTTCCAGGCCACTTGGGTCAGCTCGCCCAGCGTCTCCAGTTCGGCAAATTGCGCCTCGTCATTGGCATCGGCGATGCAGCCCGGACGCAAGCCATCGCCCAAGGAGAATGATACGTCATAGGCCTTCATGATCTCGCAGATATCCTCGAAATGAGTATAGAGAAAACTCTCCTGGTGATGGGCCAAACACCATTTCGCCATTATCGATCCACCTCGAGAAACAATGCCGGTCACCCGCTTGGCTGTCATCGGTACATAACGCAGTAACACGCCGGCATGAATAGTAAAGTAGTCAACACCCTGTTCAGCTTGTTCGATCAGGGTGTCGCGAAAGATGTCCCAGGTTAATTCTTCGGCGGCGCCCTCTACTTTTTCCAGC
>JADFOC010000400.1 GCA_022563075.1 Pseudomonadota bacterium | reverse complement strand
TGATCAGTCCCGACGGCGAAGTAAAGCTGATGCATATAGGATTCCGCGATGGCGACATCGAACTGATTGAAGAAGCTATCCAGAATGTACTGGCTGAAAACTAGCTGATGCGCATTCTCCGTTTATTCAGCTGGTTCGTCATTAGCTTAAGCATGGTTGCGGCTTGTACCCAGGTGCAACCTTGGGAACGCGGCTACTTGGCCAAGAAAGAAATGGGCTGGGACGCCGATGTGCTCGAAGGCGCACTGAATGATCACATCTATTTCAGCAAAGAAGCATCTTCAGGCGGAAATAATGCAGCGGGTGGTGGTTGCGGTTGCAACTAAGAGAGCGTGCTAAGCAGGCCTGGATCACTTGGTGAAACTGATTAAATCTCGCAGCTTGATCGCTCTCTCTACAACCGCTTTAGCCCTGCCTGGCATAGCCCACGCTGACGCACCACCTGTGCAGAACACGCTTTCCTATAAAATTTCCAACTACAAAGAAGATGATTTATCCCGCCGTGAAGTGGTTTTTGGTGATTTGGGACGATATGACATCGATGTGCATCAGTTCCAACTGGTTGCACCATTCACGCGGAATACGTCACTGCATATTGATGCGAATGTTGAAATTATGAGCGGAGCGTCTCCCTGGTTTACCACGGCAGGTCTGGATGGACAACCGCTGGTCAACTTGAGCGGCGCCAGTGGCATTCGTGATCGACGCGCCGAAATTTCTATCGGCGGCAAGTATTATCTAGAGAACGGCAGTGTCGGCGGCAATATAGGCTACTCGGAGGAAGATGATTATCGGGCAGTCTATATTGGATTGAGTGGAGAGCGCCATTTTAACAGTGACATGACCACAGTTGCGGTAGGATTTAGCCATTCCTCTGACAAACTATTTCCTACCGATGCCGAACTGTTCAATCGAGTGATCGAGGCAGACAAACGCACCACATCAGCCTTGGTATCGGTAAGCCAGATCATTAACCAGGTATCAACTTTTCAAACTGCTTTAAGCATCACCGAACAATCTGGATTTTTAAGTGATCCCTACAAATTGCGAGATGTGCGCCCGCAACACAAGACCCAATTTTCCTGGACCAGTTCCTATCGTCGATTTTTTATCGGTGCAGATGCTGCCTGGCACATTAATTATCGCTTGTATCACGATGATTTCGGCATTAGTTCTCACACCGTGGATATGGCGTGGCACCAGAATATTAGCCGCTCGTGGCAACTGGTTCCAACGCTGCGTTACTACAGTCAGTCGGCAGCCGATTTCTTCACTAATGTTGACGATTCCCTCAATCCCTTGACGCACTACCAGTCAAGCGATTATCGTTTGTCCGCCTTTGGTGCCATCAGTGGTGGCATCAGCCTCATCACCGATCTAGGAGACTGGACGGCGACCCTGACTGCCGAACGCTATATCGCCAACGAAAAATATTCTGTCTACCAGGTATCGCAACCTAGTACGGCACTCGTTCGATATTTCAGAATATCACTCGGCGTCGATTATTCCTTCTGAGACCGACCGCTAAATTATGATGCCATCCTTAAAACGCTTCTCGTTCAGAGCCATGGGAAGTTACTGTGAAATTCAGCTCTACGATGAATCACGGATCAATGCCAAGCAGCTTACTAGACGCTTAGTTGCAGAAGTAATCCGTCTAGAACAGAAATACTCTCGGTTTCGCAACGATAGCTTCGTCGCAGAGATAAATTCCTCCGCCGGCAATAAACTTGGCATCAAGATCGATCGGGAAACCAGATCTTTATTCAATCACGCACTAAGTTGTTTTGAACAAAGCGATGGTCTCTTCGACATCACCGCAGGGGCACTCAATCGAATCTGGGATTTTAAGCAAGCGCGTGTTCCTACTCAGGAAGAAATTGATGAGTTACTGCCTTTCGTTGGATATCACAAACTATCGTTCACTAAATCGCGCCTTTCACTACCGGCAGGCATGGAGATCGACTTCGGGGGAATAGTCAAGGAGTATGCAGCAGACACTGCGGCAAAACTGGGCAGGAGTCTGGGAATCACTCACGGCCTGGTAAATCTCGGAGGCGATTTTGCCGTCATCGGTCCACAACCTGATGCGCAGCCCTGGACCATAGGAATAGTCAACCCCAAACAAGCAGATTCACTGATGGCAAAAATAGATTTGCTGGATGGTGGCCTTGCCTCTAGCGGCGACTACGAACGTTGCTTCATGCATCAAGGCAAACGTTATAGCCATATACTAAATCCCAAGACCGGATGGCCTGGCAGTGGCTTGAGAGCGGCTAGCGTGGCGGCAAACCTCTGCACCGTGGCTGGATCGATGGCGACAATTGCAATGTTGAGAGAAGAAACAGACGGAGTTTCCTGGCTCCGGGAATCATCGCTATCACATGTCTACATGACCAGCGATGAACAAATTGGCGGCATCGGTTTGCACCAATGAAACTCGATTTCCCAGGGCACCCTAGAACAACTGCAGAAGCGGTTCGTCGAGGGCTGACATCTGCTCGCGAAGTTCCAAAATATGCTCCGCCCAATAACGTTCGGTGTTAAACCATGGAAAGCTCTGGGGAAAAGCAGGATCTTGCCAACGTTTAGCTAACCATGCACTGTAATGCATGATTCGAAGCGTACGTAGCGACTCAATCAACTCCAATTCGCTAGCCCTGAAATCGTAAAATTCATTGTAACCCTCAACGATTTCCAGCAACTGCGCCTGCCGCTGATTGCGATCGCCTGACAACATCATCCACAGATCTTGCATCGCCGGCCCGGTCATGGTGTCGTCGAAGTCAACAAAATTTGGCGTATCATCTTTCCACAGCACATTACCCAGATGACAATCGCCGTGAATGCGCAAGGTTTGTATTTCGCCATGAGCATCAAATCGTGCCACTATTTTTTCAATTAAATCTTGCGACAGCGATTCATAGGCGGCGATCAGATCCAAGGGTATGAAATCATTTGCCAGGAGATAACGTCGACTATCGATGGCCAATTTTTCGATAGACAACTCGGTTCGATATAAGAAGTGTTTGGT
>JADFOC010000399.1 GCA_022563075.1 Pseudomonadota bacterium | reverse complement strand
CTGAATTAACTCCGGAAAATACCGGTGGATTATTGCGTGCCGGTTCAACCCTGGCCTTGCAATTACATTACGCAACCATCGGCCGCACTACCGTGGACGAAAGCGAAATTGGATTTTGGTTTTATGACGAAGACAATCCACCGGAAGATAGAATGGTAACCGGGTGCACTTGTCTATATCCGGAGTTATGGCAAGAAATTCCTGCTTTCAGCGCCAATCATATACTGCAAGCAGAAATCATTATCGGTAAGGATGCTTATTTATACAGTATCTTGCCACAAATGCATTACCGTGGAAAATCAATGTTGTTTACGGCTCACTACCCCGATGGTTACCGGGAGGAAATTATCAACATTGCCAATTACAACTATAACTGGCAAATAAGCTATAACCTGGCGCAACCGAAATTCCTTCCCGGCGGAACCAAAATAGTGACCACAGCAACCTACGACAATTCTTCGAGAAATAAATTCAACCCCGATTCCAGCCGCAATGTCCCCTGGGGGCAAGAAAGTTGGAACGAGTTGCTAGTGGGTGTGCTGACCTGGAAATATGCGGATTAGATTTTTAATTTTCTAGAAATGCAACTTGCTGCGGTTAAGATCATCAACCGATGAGCAGCCCATTAAAATCATATCTCTCTCAACTTCGTCCCGCAAACGGGTAAGCGCACGTTCGACCGCTGGTTGGCCTCCTGCCGCCAGAGCATAGAGGTAACCTCGCCCGATCCTACCGGCATTTGCCCCCATCGCCAGGGCCTTAAGAACTTGAGTGCCCCGTCGCACGCCTCCATCGAGAATTATCTCAATCTTGTCACCCACAGCATCTACTATACTGGGCAATTGATCAAAAGGTGCTGCGGCACCATCGAGTTGCCGCCCGCCATGATTGGAAATCATGATGGCGCTCGCCCCAACATCTACGGCACGGTGTGCATCATCAACCGACATGACCCCTTTGATGGCAAATGGGCCACCCCAGTACTGTATAGCCTTTTCCGCATCTTTCCAGGTGATCGAACGATCGAATTGATTATTAATATAGTCAATAACCGAGGTTAACTTGCCGGTACCTGCTTCAATCTTGTTCGCCACGTTAGCTAACTGAAATTTTTCATGGAATAGGAAATTTAAGCTCCAATGGGGATGGGACACAAAGCTCATCATGCTGGATAAAGTAAATTTTGGCGGCATGGTCATCCCGGTAACCAGGTCCCGCTCCCGGTTACCGGCAACCAGAGTATCGACAGTCAAACACAGTGACGAAAACTTCGCCTCCTTGCATCGATCCAAAAACTCATAACTTAATCCGCGATCTTTATGAATATAAATTTGAAAACACTTTGGACCATCAGTGAGCTGGCCTATTTCTTCAATACTCACGGTAGAAAGTGTGGACAGACTATATATTGTGCCAAATTTCTTCGCTGCTCGACAAACTGCTCTTTCTCCATCGTGGTGGAAGAGCCGTGTCATGCCGGTTGGAGATAAAAAAACCGGCCAATCGATTTTTTCTCCCAGCACGGTGGTAGATAAGTCCATGGAGGACAAATCTGCCAGCGCATTGGGGATGAGTCTCACATCATTAAACGAATCCGTGTTACGTCGTAAAGTAGTCTCGTCATCTGCTCCTCCATCGATATAGTGAAACAATGGCGCGGGCAACCTTTTCTTCGCCAACAATCGAAAGTCGGCAGTATTATTACAGTGTTTTATTTTCATCTTTATGTTCTGTCTCGATTACGAGTACCAGCTAACTGATCAGTGATCAATTAATGTTTGATAGACCAAAGCCTTGAACTTACTGGAAAGACTGAAGGCACCAGAGGGTGACACCTGTAACATTAATACCACAGCGGTATTGGTTTCCGGGTCCGCCCACGAGAACGTCCCCAGGGAACCATTCCAACCAAACTCTCCATTGTTCACACCAAACGAACTCATGGCTTTGTCAGTGACCACCGCAAAACCATAACCCCAACCTCTGTCGAGCATGGGATTTCGAGGATTAGTGCCAATGGGCATGAGAGCATCATCAATATGGTTTTCTACCATGGACCTGACCGTGTCCGCTGCCAGGACTCTACTACCATCCAGTTCCCCCTCGTTCAACAGAGATTGCAGAAAGCGCAAGTAATCCGGAACACTACTCACCATACCCGCGGCACCTTCCAGAAGAGGTGGATTTTGAGTAATGGGAATATCCATGTCCGGCAACCGGGTAAGCGTGCCATCTCCGCGCGGTATACTGTAGGCGCGCGCAAGTCGATTTACTTTGTTTTGAGCTACATAGAATCCTGAATCACCCATTTGTAATATTGAAAAAACATTCTCAAGCAAGTAGTCATCGAAAGTTTGTGCAGATACAATTTCCACGATTCTTCCCAACACCGTACTGGCAATACTGTAAACCCAGCGAGTCCCAGGGTCTGCCACCAGGGGTACCGCTGCCACCTTATCAACCAATTGTTCCAATGTGTCTGCACGGGAACGCACAGCATTTTCTGTGTACAAAACGCCAAATCGATGACTCAGGCCCGATGTATTCAACAGTAAGTCTTCGATGGTCATCTCGCGAGACGCCGCACGAGTGGTTTCATCATTGGGATCGTCAGGATTTACAAACACTTCCATGTGTGCATAACGAGGCAGATATTTTGAGACTGGATCAGTTAAATTCAACCTCCCTGTCTCTACCAATTGCATGACCGCGACAGCAGTAATAGGCTTGCTCATGGATCGGATCTGAAAAATCGAATCATCCCGCATTGGCAGTTGTTGCTCGATGTCTTGCCAACCCATACTTTCCAGATAAACGACTTTTCCGTTGTGTGCCACGCCTGCCACAAGACCAGCCACACGTCCATCTTCAATATGTTGTTCAAGCATTTGAGTAATGAGGCGAAATCTGGGTGAAGACATTCCTACGTCTTCAGGGGTCGCCATGGGTAAACCACTTTTCGGAGCGGCGCTAAGTAGCGAGAATGAAAAACCGCAAAGCAGAGCGATCAAAATTGTTAATGCTTCCAAGCGATGAAAGACA
>JADFOC010000031.1 GCA_022563075.1 Pseudomonadota bacterium | reverse complement strand
AACATGCTGGCCAACATCCTGATTGGCTTGCTGCCGGAGATGGACGAGTCTGAAGCGCTGGAGGTGGCTGCCATCAATTCTATGGCAGACATACCCCTGGACATTAGCCGTTGGCGCCAACGCCCGATTCGTACTCCCCATCACTCGGCATCCAGTGTCGCCCTGGTGGGCGGTGGTAACAAAGCCAGGCCTGGCGAGATAAGCCTGGCTCATCGAGGGGTTCTGTTTCTGGATGAACTTGCCCAGTTCAAGCCAGGTGTTTTAGATGCGTTAAGGGAGCCGTTGGAATCAGGTGAAATAACCGTCAGCCGTGCCAACTACCGCGTCAAGTTTCCCGCTAACTTCCAGTTACTGGCCGCCATGAACCCCTGTCCTTGCGGCTACGCCGGTGATGTTAGGCATCAATGCCGCTGTTCACCAGACCGTATCGACCGCTACCTCGGCAGGCTTTCGGGTCCGTTTCTGGATAGGTTCGATCTGATAATTGAGGTGCCAGGTTTAACCCAGGCAGAGTTGTTACAGCATGCCCATGGCAAGACGGACTGGGCGGCCATGCGACAGCGTATTCACCAGTGCCGAAGAACGCAGATGCGGCGCAACGGAAAACTCAATTGCGACTTGCAGGGCATCGAACTCGAACAGCATTGCGCGCTGGCAACGGCACTTCGCAAGTCCCTCGCACAAACCATGGATAAACTGGGCATGTCTGCCAGCGCGACACATCGAGTCATCAAGCTGGCCAGAACCATCGCCGATTTCGAGGGCAGCCAGCCGATTCGAACGCAGGATATTCTGGAAGCCGTGAGCTATCGAAGATGCCAGCAGCTGCAGTCAATTGTCAGGTGAATCCTCTTCGATTGCGCGCAACTTCGATTCCAATGTCTCGATAGTCGCTGCCAAATCTTGTAAGCGCTGCTCGGCTCGGGCCAGCGCTTTACTTTGCGCATCAAATTCTTCACGGCTTAGCAGGTCGAGCTTGGCGAAGCTTTTCTTAAGTTGTTGCTCTATTTTGGTGCGTAGCTCCCCGCTAATCTCCTCAGCCATCGGTAACATGCCAGACAACAAGGCGTACAGTCGCTTACTCAGGTCACTCAAAAACTCATTGTCGAGCATGCTAAGGCAATTCCATGGTTGGGTGCGGTGCATTTTCGAGGGTTATTTTAGCATCAAACCTGTTAGCGCACGGCTTCGAGTTGCCCGCAACCAGCGAGTAGGAATCTGCCGGATGAGTTCGAGTGGTGATCTTTGCTGCAGTCCAGTGTCTCACCGCGGTGACTGTGCGGTGTTTTCCAAAACAGGGATTGGCCCGCCGCCAGCAAAAGTCGACATGCTCTGCCAGCCAACTCGGCAGCTAATGCACCTCGGTAGTGCATGAATGTCGCGAGCGCACTGCGAATGCTCAGTTTTGCGGTCGCAGTCGCGCAATTATCCAGCAGGCCACAGCCAGTTTCCGTTAAGCATTTGTTTATTCAAGCAAAACCACAAGTGGCACGGCCCATGCATAGTGCTCCTTTAGTTGTATGCATTCGAACGGGCGAACCGCTTAAAAACAACTGAGGAGCAAAATAATGAAGTTAGTCACGGCTATTATCAAGCCATTCAAACTGGATGACGTCCGCGAGGCTTTATCCGATATCGGGGTGCAGGGCATTACCGTAACAGAAGTAAAGGGCTTCGGCAGACAGAAGGGTCACACCGAACTATATCGTGGTGCAGAGTATGTAGTTGATTTTTTACCGAAGGTAAAGATGGAAATCGCGATTGCAGACAGCCTGCTGGATCAAGCTCTCGAGGCTATCACAAAATCTGCCAACACCGGCAAGATTGGTGATGGCAAAATTTTCGTTACGGATCTCACACAGATCATTCGTATTCGGACAGGAGAGACTGACGAAGAAGCCATCTAATTCACTATTGGCTGAAATACCAGTAAATCCTTTGAAAGACTGATTATTTGAGATTGTTGAGGAAACAAAATATGAAGAAGTTTATGACAACCAAAAGGGGACTCGGCCTGATGGCAGCCTTGCTGCTAATACTGCCTGGTATCGCATCCGCTCAGGAGATAGATACCGGGGATACCGCCTGGATGATTACCGCGACGGTGCTGGTGTTGCTGATGACGATACCGGGCATTTCTCTGTTTTATGCGGGGATGGTGCGCAGCAAGAACGTACTGTCGGTAATGATGCAGTGCTTTGCCATTACCGGATTAATGACAATTATCTGGGTGGTTTATGGCTACACCTTGGCCTTCGATACCACTGGAATGGAGGCGGGGGTAGTTAATCTGCATTCCATCGTAGGAACTTTTGACAATGTCTTTATGCGAAACATCACCGTGGATTCGGTGAGCGGGACCATCCCTGAATCTGTGTGGGCAACTTTTCAGATGACCTTCGCTATTATTACGCCGGCATTGATAGTCGGCGCTTTTGCCGAGCGCATGAAATTCTCTACCATGATGGTGTTCATGGCACTGTGGGTAACTCTGTGTTACATCCCTATGGTGCACATGGTATGGGCAGGCGACGGCGGCTTACTTTGGGATTGGGGTGTCATCGATTTTGCAGGTGGTACCGTGGTTCATATCAATGCGGGTATCGCCGGACTGGTGGCTTGCATAATGTTGGGCAAGCGTAAAGGCTACCCAACGACAGCGATGCCTCCGCATAACCTGACTTATACCCTTATCGGTGCTGCCCTGTTGTGGGTTGGTTGGTTTGGCTTTAATGCCGGGTCAGCCGCTGCGGCCAATAGCAGCGCTGGCATGGCCATGTTGGTGACGCAAATAGCCACCGCAACCGCAGCCATCGGCTGGATGACAGCGGAATGGGTAATCCATGGCAAGCCCAGTGTGTTAGGCATCGCCTCCGGTGCGATAGCGGGTCTGGTGGCTATTACCCCGGCGTCAGGTAGTGTTGGTCCTATGGGTGCGTTAGCAATTGGTGCCGCTGCAGGCATTGGTTGTTTCTATGCCGCCACCACGCTGAAACGAGCCATGGGCTACGACGATTCACTGGATGTGTTTGGTGTCCATGCGGTGGGCGGAATTATCGGCGCCATACTGACGGGTGTCTTCACCGCCGAGATGTTTGGCGGCACCGGTCTGGCCGATGGCATTGCCGCTCAACTACTGATACAAACAGAGGGTGTTTTATTCACCATAGTCTACACCGGTGTGTTGAGTTTTCTGATACTTAAAGGCCTCGATATGACCATGGGTCTACGTGTCAATGAGGATGAAGAACAGGAAGGACTCGATATTAGCCTGCATGATGAACGAGGGTATGTATTGTAAGACTGCCTTTGGGGTAACCCATAACAAGTTTACACGCCATTAACCTGTTGTTTACGTGGAAGCGCCTTTGATCAAAGGCGCTTTTTTTTTATATTGCAGTCCGAGAATCTCTGTCGCTCCTTTCAAATTAGCTCATTCAAAATAGTTTGATTTCTATATAACTAGTTCGAATAAAAATACGCGTTTTTTAGCTAGCACTTCTGCTGATTTGAACTACTCTATTATTGAAATTTGAAATAAAGAGTTAACCCCTTGGAGTTGAATCATGGCAGTGAGTGCGAAGGCAGCTAGTAAGCCGCGCGATACTATTGATTACGATTATATTGGTAGTAAAGAAGAAATAGCAGAAAGCAGAACCATTACCTCCAGGAGCAGACTTCGCAGTAAAGTCGAGGACGATATTGCAGCATTTCTAAATAAGGGGGCACCATCAGTGAAATCGCCGCGGACGTGACCGCCGATCCACCGAAAAAGCCGGAGAGTAATTACGGCAGTCGCGCGATATAACCAAACCATATAACCGGGTTAAACAAAGTGTTAACCAGTTAACATTTAGCCGAACTTACAACCTGACACTTCGGTAAATGTGAAACCACTCACAAGCCGCGACCATGAAGTCGGATAAGCTTACTCGAATGCGGCCTTCTGCATCACTATTCTCCTCCGATTATGTACTCAAGCTTGATTGCTCAGACTTGCTTGTGGGCATGTTTGTTTCGGAACTGGACAGCCGCAGGTCGGATGCGCCGTTTCCTCTGAATGGTTTCCACCTGAGGAAAAACGAAGATATTCGGACGCTGCAGAAATTTTGTAAGTTTGTTTATATAGACACCAATCGCGGCGTGCCCCCACGGCAGAAAAAAGCACGCCAACTGACAATGCTAAGCCGCGCACGAAAGTCTGCCAGGGTGTCCACCTCGCTCAACGTCAAACGCGACACCTACCCGGTTACCCATTCTATCAAGCAACAAATAGATAAGGCATTCAGGCTATACACCAAACTGCAAGCGGATTTCTTGGCAACGACGCAAGCGGTCAGAGCGAATGGGAAACTTGAGTTCGCTGAACTCGATAAGCCAATCGATGGATTGGTCGACATCATTATTGCCAATCCACAATCTTTAATTTGGCTGCTAAATACCGACCCATCGAAATCCCATCAAGTCAGTTACTGCGTGAGAGCAGCAATCTGGGCGACCATACTTGCTCGACAAATCGGCATCAACCGAAATGAAATGAAGGTCCTGTTTCTGGGGACTTTGCTCGCCGACATCGGCATGCACCTGCTGCCACTGAGATTAGTAAACAAGCGAGGTAGTTTCAGGAAGAAAGAATTTCTCGCCTACAAAAAACATGTCGAACTAGGACTGAAATTATTGTCTGCGCATCAAGCAGTGGATGATCGCATCGTCGGCATCTTGCGATGTCATCATGAGCGACACGATGGCTTAGGATTTCCACGGGGATTGAAAGGCGGGCAAATACCGGGGCTGGCCAGGATTGCCAATCTGGCTTACAGCTTCGAGCGATTGCTGCGAAAAGATTCCGATACGCAAAGCGTCTCTCCCGCCAAGGCCATGGCCAAACTCTATAAACAACGAGAATTGAAATTCCCTGAGCAGCTGGTAGTCGAATTTATTCATACCATGGGAACCTATCCCGCAGGCACAGTGGTTGAATTGGCGTCGGGTGAACTCGCGCTGGTGCTGGAACAAAACTCAACGGAAAAACTTTTCCCCAAGCTGGCTTACATTACCAACGCTGAAAAGATGCGGCTTAACAATCCCAGAGTGTTAGACCTGCCCAATCGACATCAGGCACGTCGACGGCACACCATAACCAGTAGTTCCAGTGTTGACTGTTGCAACATCGATTCGAGCGAGTTTACCTTCAGATTTTGTGGCAAGAGAATAGGCATCGGCGCATTGGGGTTTCGCCTCTAGTCCGCCTAATGCATGATAGTGGCGAGATAGGGGGATTCGTTAAAACTGTCAGCCAAGGGTCACATGTCGCCATACAGATGTTGCAATATCGCCAACGCCGCAACTGGGGCGGTTTCGGTTCTCAACACTCGAGATCCGATGGCGACGATGACAAAGCCATGGTCTCGCGCCCAGCTCACTTCTTGATCGGCGAACCCCCCTTCAGGGCCCACTAACAAGTTAATTGATTTGGTGTTGATAGCATCGGGAAATTTGTCGGTCCCGGTGGGCTGCAGCATGAGATCGAGATCCGCCGAGCCCATCTCAAGCCATTGGGGTATTGAACACGGTGCAGAGATCTCAGGAATATCCAAGCGTCCACATTGTTCGCAAGCACTAATTGCAATCTTGCGCCAGTGTCTCAGCTTGTTCTCAACACGATTGGCTTTGAGTTTGACTTCCGAGTGCTGTGAATAGACGGGAGTTATTTGAGCGACGCCCAACTCCGATGATTTCTGAATCGCATAATCCATTTTGTCTCCCCGTGACAGCCCCAATGCCAGGTGAATTTTCAGGGAGGGGATTTCACTTTTTCTTACCCGGGTCAACAGGTCCACCGCCACGTCATTTTTATTGATGTTGCTTATTTCCCCGACAAACTCTCCATCTCTTGCGTTGAAAAGATGCAGTCTGTGACCGACGCGCAGACGTAGAACATGAGTTAGATAATGCGAGACTTCACCGGGAAGCAGCAGCGTTTTATTGCCTGCAAGCTGAGCAGGTTCGTAAATGCGAGAGATACGCATCTTTCACCAATTCCGTTAGCTTCGATCTGAAAGAGCCAGATTGTGCCAAATCTGGCTGACACTGTTGGCCAGGTTCATCGAATAGAAGTGAAGCCCCGGTGCCCCACCTTCCAACAGGCGTTCACACAGGGCAGAAACGACGTCCACACCAAAACTTCGAAGACCGTCAATGTCATCGCCGTAACCTTGAAGACGCTTCCCTAGCCATTGTGGAATCTCGGCTCCACATTTTTCGCTGAAGCGAGCAAGATTCGCATAGTTTGTAATAGGCATGATGCCAGGAACGATGGGTACTGAAATTCCGGAGCGGTCGCAATATTCCACAAACCGAAAGTAGGCATCGGCATTGTAAAAATACTGCGTGATTGCAGAATTCGCGCCGGCATCGATTTTCTGTTTGAAATAGTTCACGTCAGAGTCAAAATTGGGAGATTCGGGATGAGACTCTGGATAACACGCCACATCAATGTGAAAATGATCGCCTGTTTCCTGGCGTATAAACTCCACCAGTTTGTTGGCATAACGGTGCTGAATTACCGCGCCGATGCCGGAAGGAATGTCACCCCGCAAAGCTACCAGCCGATTGATGCCAGCCTGCTTATAAGTTTCCAGCAGGCTGCGCAACTCATCTTCGTCGACACCGCCAAAGGAGAGATGTGGTGCCAGCGTTGATCCTAGCGCCTGATAACGCAAAACAATCTGCTTGGTGCCTGCTTTTGTAGACCCGCCAGCGCCATAGGTTACCGAGAAAAAATCGGGTTTAAGCGCCGCTAACTTTGCATGAACAGCATCCAACTTGGTTTCTCCCGTCGCGTTACGCGGCGGAAAAAATTCGACACTGAATTGAGTCTGACTCAAAGAATCCATAGTCCTTAGTTATCACAAAATACCAATGCAATGTCGATTAGTATTTATAAGTATCGTTCTTATAGGGACCAGCCACGGCAACATTAATATAGTCCGCTTGAAATGACGTAAGTTGAGTCAACACGCCACCGAAGCCCTTCACCATTAATGCGGCAACTTCTTCATCCAGATACTTGGGCAAGACTTCGACGCGTAGGCTAGAGCGTTTTTCCTTATCTGATTGCTGGGCAAATTGACGTTTAAACAAAAACATTTGCGCGAGAACCTGGTTTGCAAACGATCCATCCATCACTCGAGACGGGTGACCAGTCGCATTACCAAGGTTAATCAACCTGCCTTCGGAAAGTAGAATTAGGTAATCGCTCGGATTAGCACTGCCGTTTCGATAAATCTTATGCACCTGCGGTTTGATGGTATCCCACTCCCAATTATCACGCATGTATTGCGTATCAATTTCGTTGTCGAAGTGACCAATATTGCAAATGACCGCGCCGGTCTTGACTTGATCCAACATGAATTTATCACAGACATTGATATTGCCAGTGGCGGTGACGATTAAATCGAGCTTGGACAGCAGTGCAGTATCGATTCCATCGGCAGCACCGCTGTTAACGCCATTTAAGTAAGGAGAGACAACTTCGTACCCATCCATACAGGCTTGCATGGCACAGATAGGATCTATCTCTGCGATTTTAACGATCATGCCTTCTTGTCTAAGGCTCTGGGCAGAACCCTTGCCGACATCGCCATAGCCAATGACCAGCGCGTGTTTCCCCGCCAACAACATATCGGTACCCCGTTTAATGCCATCGTTAAGGCTATGGCGACAACCATACTTGTTGTCGTTCTTGGATTTGGTTATGGAATCGTTCACATTAATTGCGGGTACCTTCAGCGAGCCTTCTTTTAACATCTCCAATAGCCGATGCACGCCAGTCGTGGTTTCTTCGGTGATGCCATGAATGTTATCCAGCAGTTGCGGGTATTTTTCGTGCACCATGGCGGTGAGGTCACCACCGTCATCCAGGATCATGTTCACGTCCCAGGGATCGCCGTCTTTCAGAATAGTTTGTTCAATACACCATTCACCTTCTTCTTCTGTTTGTCCTTTCCAGGCATACACGGCGATCCCGGCCACAGCGATACAGGCGGCCGCATGGTCCTGGGTTGAAAATATATTGCATGAAGACCAGCGTACTTCAGCCCCCAATACCACCAGCGTTTCGATTAATACCGCCGTCTGCACCGTCATGTGAATACAGCCCAGTATCTTAGCGCCAGCCAATGGTTTCGATTCAGCGTAGTTGCTGCGCAGTGACATCAGTGCCGGCATTTCCGCTTCGGCGAGGATAACTTCCTTGCGGCCAAACTCGGCCAGCTCGATCTCGGCTACTTTATAGTCCTGAGCTATGCCTGAATTTTCTTGCATGGATAGGTTGGTCATGATTTTCTCCATTGAATGTCTGTTAGATTCCGGCGTCGCTTCTTAGCGCGTCAGCTCTGTCTGTTTTTTCCCAACTAAACCCCTCGTCTTCTCGGCCAAAATGTCCATAGGCGGCAGTTGCTCGGTAGATAGGTTTGATCAGATCCAGCATCGCGATTAATCCTTTGGGGCGTAATTCGAAATGGTCACGTATCAGAGCGACTATCTTGTGGTTACTGATCTTGCCGGTGCCGAATGTTTCAACACTGATTGATGTTGGTTCGGCCACACCGATGGCATAGGACAACTGAATTTCACAACGATCGGCAATGCCTGCTGCCACCAGATTCTTGGCAACATAGCGGGCCACATAGGCTGCCGAACGGTCTACCTTGGAAGGATCCTTGCCCGAGAAGGCGCCACCCCCATGCCTCGCCATACCTCCGTAGGTGTCGACAATAATTTTTCGGCCGGTAAGGCCGCAATCACCATATGGACCACCAATGACAAATCGACCAGTTGGATTAATGAAGTACTTGGTGTCTTCGTTGATCCAGTTCTCCGGGAGGACTGGTTTGATAATTTCTTCTAGCACGGCATCTCTCACATCTTGCAGAGATATGTCATCGCGATGTTGAGTCGAAAGCACTACTGCATCGATAGCAACGGGTTTGTTGTCCTCATATCGAAACGTAATCTGGCTTTTCGCATCGGGCTCCAACCAGGGCAGGGTGCCATTTTTTCTGACTTCGGCCTGGCGTTTAACCAGTAAGTGAGAATAAGTAATTGGCGCCGGCATCAATACTTCTGTTTCATTGGTAGCATACCCAAACATCATGCCCTGATCGCCGGCACCTTGCTCATGATCGTCGGTCTCATCGACACCCATGGCAATATCGGGTGATTGTTTACCAATTGCATTGAGCACCGCACAGGTATTGCTATCGAACCCGCTTGATGAATGATTGTAGCCAATATCGTTGACTACCTCGCGTACCAGACCTTCGATGTCGACGTAGGCATCGGTGGTAATTTCACCCGCCACTACGACCATGCCGGTCTTGATCATAGTTTCGCAAGCCACGCGCGAATCTTTATCCTGTTCCAACAATGCATCCAAAATTGCGTCGGATATTTGATCTGCCATCTTATCGGGGTGACCCTCCGACACAGACTCCGAAGTAAACAAGCTTGTTTCTGCCATTGCTTTTTCCTTTGCGCTACGAAATTAATGTCACTTTTTAAACACACGCATTTGTATTTGAAAACCGTTTCGCAGACCCAGGTATGAGCTCTGTCCTGCGACCAGGCCTGCCTTGAGTGCCCACCGATCTAAATCGTTGCCGTCGAAGCCAAGCCACAAATCGCCACAGGACTCTCTCACCCAGTTCTGGTTGTGGCTACAAAGATCGACAATCAGTAGATAACCATCGGGTCGCAGTAAGGCAGCAGCATCTTCGAAGGTCTTTGCCGGCGATGAAATGTGATGCAATACCATATTAAAAATAATCAGGTCGCTACGAACATTCTTATTTCTGGCGATACTGGTGTCACCAAGGATGAAATTGACATGGGCATGTTCGGCGGCGTCGATGGCGGACCTGGATTTTTCCAGCATGTCTTTGGAGTTATCCAGCGCAGTCAGATTTTTGAAATTGGCCGCCAGTTCTACCAGTAACTGGCCTTCGCCGGGACCTACTTCCAATACGCTAGCGGCATCATCAAAACCCAGGCCAGCAATCACATCATGGATGCTCATCGCATAATCAGCATGTTCTACGATGAGTCCTTGTTTCTCGTTGAACTTTTCGGCGTTTCGAGTGAAGAAATCCAACGACAAATGAGCTCGCTCCAGCTGTATTTGTTTGATTTTTTTAAGTTGGTTGTTTGGTATTGGCAGGGCATCAACATTCTCGAACACACTCTTCTTGGTATCATGGTAGTTCTCTTCGTCTGACAGGAAGGCGCGACGGTAGAATATGGAGTTACCCTCACGTCGTGTCGACACTAGCTTGGCGGTAGCCAGAATCTTGAGATGGTGGCTGAGGGCCGATTGCCGGATATCCAGAATTCGGCATAGCTCCAGCACACCGAATGATTCATTCTTCAACAGCCTCAATATTTGCAGGCGTAAATTATCTGCCAGTGCCTTATGCAGTTCGGTAAGCTGATCGATCGAATTCGAGGAATCGGATTCTCTGGATTCTAGTACGGCAAGTTTCATCGAGTGGATCTTGGAAAACTGAGAAAGGCGCTACAGTACCAGCAACGGCACCCGATTTCAAACCTATATCAAAATATATTGATATAGGTTTGAGGCTTTCTTAGAGCTATTTTTACAGTTATTTTGTACCCAGGGCTTGTCTTCGAATTTAATTTCAGTGTCGGTGGCATATTAAGTTCAGGTGCGGGAAAATACCTGTCCTCAGGTTTCCCAATGCTTGCAAATTCGAAAATAGGCTGTCCGGCACCAGACCAAGGGCCGGGCAATAGATAGGTATTAGTGTGAATAACAGGAGTTCAATCGATGGCGGAAAACGCTGTGTCAAGACAACAATGCGCTAATGCCATTCGCGCATTAAGCATGGATGCGGTACAGAAGGCGAAAAGCGGACATCCTGGCGCACCCATGGGCATGGCGGACATAGCCGAAGTACTTTGGAATGATTATTTGCAGCATAATCCAGGCAATCCCAATTGGTTTAATCGAGACCGCTTCGTGCTTTCCAACGGCCACGGTTCGATGTTGCTTTATTCGCTGTTGCATCTCACTGGTTATGACCTGCCCATCGAAGAATTGCAGCAGTTCCGGCAACTCGGTTCCAAGACACCCGGGCACCCGGAGTATGGCTATACCCCCGGTGTGGAAACCACCACTGGACCCCTGGGACAGGGCTTGGCCAATGCGGTTGGCATGGCTATCGCGGAAAGAACCCTGGCCGCTCAGTTCAACCGCGAAGGGCACGCAGTCATCAGTCACCATACCTATGCCTTTATCGGAGATGGTTGTCTGATGGAAGGCATTTCCCATGAGGTCTGTTCTCTGGCCGGGACCTTGCAACTGGGCAAGCTGATTGTTTTTTACGACGACAACGGTATTTCAATTGATGGTGAAGTGGCGCAATGGTTTGCCGATGACACGCACAAACGATTTGAAGCCTATGACTGGCAAGTGCTGCCAGTGGATGGTCATGACCCTGCAGCTATCGCTGCAGCGATTGAACGCGCCCAGGCAGAGGCTAACCGGCCAAGCCTGATCAGTTGTAAGACCGTGATCGGTTTTGGTTCTCCGAATAAGC
>JADFOC010000398.1 GCA_022563075.1 Pseudomonadota bacterium | reverse complement strand
TAAATAATGGACTAGCTATGTGACCTGGTCTAAAAATTACAGGGGTAATGCGGATCAGAATAGAAACTGGGGTGAATACCCCGGGTGAAGCGACGGATTAACGCCCCCACTGGCCTTCTTTGTCAGGCGTTGCGTCGTATTGGACTCGCTCAATACCTATAACATCGGCGGCCGCCTTATTATTTGCACTAGCTTAAACAAGTATACCCATTCGCAACATTGCTCTCGATTACCAATACAAACTGACCCGCAGCCCCGATGACAACCCGCAGCCGATGGAAAGAGGATAAGAAATGAACCTGAACCATCGCACAATCCCCACAGCATAACTCCGCCTTAGCCTAATTATCTACAACCGTTGGCATACATTTATATGCTACGTTTAATCAATTGCTTAATTTCATTGGCTTCAATCGGTTTGCTGTAGAAATACCCCTGTACCATATCGCAGCGCAAATCACGCAACAGAGATTCTTGTTCCGATGTTTCCACACCCTCTGCTACTACTACCAGATCCAGCCCATGCGCCATCGCGATAATTGCCTCAACCAGTCGACGGTCACCCATATTCTCGGCAATATCATGAATAAAAGATCGGTCAATTTTTAATATATTGACTGGAAATTTCCGCAAGTAGCTTAATGCAGAGTAGCCGGTGCCGAAATCATCGACCGCCAACCCGACTCCCATTTGGCGAAAATCATCCAATGCTTCTCGCGTACGTGCATCGTCATCGATTAGCAGTGACTCAG
Organism: Pseudomonadota bacterium; assembly: GCA_022563075.1. GTDB lineage: Bacteria > Pseudomonadota > Gammaproteobacteria > Pseudomonadales > Pseudohongiellaceae > UBA9145. The sequence goes on along the minus strand of JADFOC010000398.1, from coordinate 2,298 downwards.
TAATTTCCAGTACCAGGTGTTTGGCCGGATAGTCAGTCTCTGCAAGAATTTCACTTAATACTGCTTTACCGAATCCACCTTTAAACTGGCGCATCGAAATATTCACAGAAAGATAAAATTCAGGGTGCATATCCTGTAATGGCCAGGAGATCGCTTCAGCGCAACTGCGACGTAGTACCCAAAGCCCGATATCGACGATCAGACCGGTTTCTTCCGCAACAGGTATAAATTCATCTGGCCCTATTAAACCTTTAACCGGATGCTGCCAGCGCAGCAAGGCTTCGATTCCTATTATAGACTGATTCTGCAAATCTAATATTGGTTGGAAACAGAGATAGAACTCCTCTTCTCTCAGTGCTCGACGCATATCCTTGTCCAATTCAAGAAACCGCTGTGCCCGATCAGTCATCTGCGAAGTAAAAAACCTAAAAGTATTACGGCCCTGATCTTTTGCCGCGTACATCGCCATATCTGCATTCTTCAATAGCGTATTAGCATCCTCACCATCATTCGGACATACGGTGATACCGATGCTTGCGCTGGAATAAATTTCGTGGCCGTATACTGAATACGGTTCGGACAGACGGCCGAGAATGGCTTTTGCTATAATGGACGCACGTATGGCATCGTTCATATTGGTCAACAGCACGGTAAATTCATCACCGCCCAGTCGGGCTACCAGGTCTGTTTCGCGTATCGTCTGGTGAATTCTGGAAGCGACCTGTTTTATCAATTCGTCGCCGTAATCGTGCCCAAGTGTATCATTGATTGTTTTGAAACGGTCCAGGTCGATATATAGCAAAGCAGTTAAACCCGGATTACGCTGACCCCGAAATATTGCTTCGCTCAGATGTTCGACAAAATTTGGTCGATTGGGTAAACCGGTTAACGAATCATAATTGGCACGGTAACGGATATGCTCTTCGCTCTCCTTTAAAGCCTGAACCATCCGTTGCAACCGAATGCCCAACACGAGCATCCCAATAGTCATCATGGCCAAAACAACCAGCGTAAGAATCATTATGGTACGGAATTCCTTTATTCTTTGGGCCTGCTCCGTAAGCACATCGATCGTAGTTTCACCGACCTGCAAAAGTAAGATTTCCGCTTCTTCGTAAGCTTGCTGCGCCCTGGTATTGACGAGTTCCAGTGTTTGAGGGGAATTGGGTTGGAAGTTATACACACCCGCCATTAGCCAGGTCTTGATATCAAAAATTGCCGGGTTTAGCTTGGCATGAATTGCTGAAATGCCTAACAAATCGCTAAAATGGTAGATCTCTCTAATTCTCTTAAGACCCTGTTCGACTTCTTGCGTTTGCCTGATAACCGACTCGAAGCCGATTAATCCCTGGTTTGATCGAGTAAATGCGATACTTTGAACCAGCCTGCCCATATCGTTGACGAGTACGCGGATATCCCGTTCCTGCTTAGACAAAGTAATCGGCAGGGCTTCTTCTATTTCAGCAAGAGTTTTTTGCACGTAGAAGATGCCAATCAATGTGCCGAAAAAGAGTATTGCGACCAGCATGATAGCAATAGCAGGCCGTGTCATCAGGACATTAATCCGCCTGCTCACCACCTGAATTAATGTAGAAGATCCAGAATATAGGGACAAGCAGATTTACTCCACCGACATGCCAATTTCATCGTAAAATTGTTTGGCGCCCGCGTGCAGCGGCACCGCGATACCATCCAGTGCTGTTTCAAGCCTGATGCTTTTCCCCTTGACATGGCCATTGTCCAGCAATTTGCGCGAATTCTGATTCCAAAGCGCTTTTGTGATCTGGTAGATTAGCTCTGTGTCCACAGTTGAGGGTACCAGCCATTGTGCACCAACACTCACCGTCTGCGTATCCGAAACTCCCGAATAAACTCCCTTCGGGATGGTATCGATTGAAAAAAAACGATGGCGGGAAACCAGCCGTGCTGCTTCCGGACCATCGATAGGGATCAAATAGGCACCCGTACTGGCAGTTAACTCTGATACCGCACGTGCCGGGTAACCCGCGACGATAAAAAAAGCGTCCAGCTTGTTATCTTGAATTCTCTTGATGGCCAGATCTGGCTTCATGTACTCGACTTCAATATCGTCCTTGCTGATACCATACTCGTTGAGGACGATTTCCGCGTCTATTAAAGTGCCTGAGCCAGGCTCATCAAGAGAAACACGTTTGCCGACTAAATCGTTCACGCTGCGTATGCCGGAATTCTTACGCACCACAATATGAATGCTTTCCGCGTAAAGATTGGCGATGGTACGCAACTCCCGAATCGGATCGGAACACACTCAGATCCAGG
>JADFOC010000397.1 GCA_022563075.1 Pseudomonadota bacterium | reverse complement strand
GCCAGGGGCAACTTCCGTCCACTTAGTGCACAAATCAGTCTCTACCAGCAAACCTAGGCAGATCTGGAGCGACTCTTGGAAGATCCAGACGACAGCACAGCCCAACTCCCTCTGCCATCGACGTCGACTGCAGGCACTGCGCAAATCGTTAAATTACCACTGCCATCTATTTCGGCCAAATCCACAGCCCAGGCCGTTGCACAGCAATTGCCGGTTAAGTCTTCTGCAGACAGTGCGACCGGGATAGCGGCGGCGACATGCAACACAGCGACTAAAGGCAGCAGTAATGGACGACAAGCTCCCCTCTGGTATGCACTCTATTTCCCACAACTTGCCGAGTTACCGGAATCACAGCAGAAAAAACACCTCAATGAGCTGGCGGGGCTGGTACAGAGCGTCAGTGCTACTGTCAGTTTTCATCCGTTGGCTCTGATTTGCGAAATTCGCAGTTCTCTTAAGTACTTTGGCGGAATTGATGTCATTCACGACAAGTTAAAACAACTGATTAGTGCACAGTTGCAGGCACAGGGTCTCCCAGATCATTTCCTTTATGCGGCCAGTCCCACTGTTACTGGGAGCCTGTTGCTGGCTAGAGCTGGCCACAACGCCTTGGTTTATCAGAAGGATAACCTGCGTTCAGCCCTGGGGCAGTTGCCAACGGAAGTGTTAGAACTGGATAAGGAACAGAATCGCCGCCTGTATAATATGGGCATACGTCAATTGAGGGACATCTGGCGCCTGCCTGGTGATGGGCTACGCAAGCGTTTTGGTAGTGACTTTGTTAATCAGCTGAATAAGGCACTGGGGAAAGTGCCGGAGCCTACTCGAAATTATTTACCTCCACCTGCCTTCGCCACATCTTATGATCTCCCCTATGAACTGGAAAATCTGGACCGATTGCTACCAGTGGCCGATGAGATGTTAGCCCAACTTTGTGACTTCTTACGGCGGCGTGATCTTAGCACCAGCCATCTGCTGTTATCCCTGCACCATGAAAAACGCAGCAGCACCAAAATCGATATAGGTCTGCGCCAGCCCAGTCGCTCACGAGAACATCTGATGTTGCTGCTGGAAACCCACTTCGGCAATCTAAGCATTCCAGCGCCGGTGACAGCGGTGAAAATCGAAGTTAAAAAATTCGATGCCTTCATGGGTCACAGTAATTCATTATTAGCAGGAGCCAAGTCAGCAACGGCTGGCTACGACAACCGCAATCTCAATCAGTTTATGGAGCAGCTACAGGCCAGGTTAGGAGAGCATCACCTCAAGAGCATTAATAGTGTAGCGGAACATTGTCCCGAATATGCCAGTCGGCAACTTGACTATGGTGAATTGAATGAAGGAAAACCAACTAGAAGGACGCACAGTAGTGCGATCGCGAGGCAACAGGTGGCCCTGAACCCACGGCCTTTTTGGCTATTGCAACAACCTCAACAACTCCGCATCAGAAAAGGGAAGCTTTATCATCGTAGACCCATCTCCATTGTCAGCGGGCCGGAGCGCATCGAAACCTATTGGTGGTCTGGCGCTGACATACGTCGCGATTACTATGTCGCCAGGGAAGACAACGGCAGTCGGCTGTGGATTTATCGGGAACGAGGCGATGAAAATAACTGGTATCTGCATGGATTGTTTGCGTGAAGCAAAGTCACTAATGCTTTCCTATTCCTAACTGCTAAGATCAGTTTAAGTAGTTGGAAAAAGGAACAATTCCCAAACGTGTCCAGACTGATCAAGACAAGCGTTACCCGCAGTAAAACCAGCCTGCTTATCTTCCTATTAGGTACTTGCTACAGCTGCATCTGCCAGGTCAGCGCGGCCGAACAAGACCCGGATTCTACCGACAATCCTTGGCAGTGGCTCGAGGGTAGACGCAATCTGGTTTCAGAAAACGTCACGGCACTGGCGCAGAACCTGGATGCCTGGTTAGCCGGTGAGACTATCGAAGAACAAGCAAACGCAAGCTCCTTAAATATCCGCCTCAATCAACAACTCGGTTCTTTCGATGGCTATCACTCCAAACTAAAAATAGGTGGGAGTCTTGATCTGCCGCTTGCATCAGAGCGTTGGAAGTTGATTTTCGAATCAGATCCTGAAGAACTTAATTCCCTGCAAGACAATGTCTTGGGTAATACTAACTCGAGTGAATCAGTAGCGGGATTTCGATATCTACAAAACATTGGCGATGCGTTGGAGCTGCGTTATGACATTGGTTTACGTGCTCGATTGCCGGTTGACCCCTTTTTTCGTATCAGGGCAAAGTACAGGCGCCAGCTCGGCACAACCTGGTCTTTAGGGCTTAGCCAGAAAATCTGGTACTACCAAAGCGATGGCTGGGGCTACGACACCGATATATCGTTCACTCGGGAGTTTGGCGCACGTAATATTTTGCGAGTTGCCTCAGAAGTTAAGTACCAGCAAAATGACAAGGAGACAGAATTTAGTCAGTCGGTAATGCTACACCGTACACTGGGAGAACTGGAAACACTCAGCTACGGCCTGGGTTTATTGGGGACCAACGCACCCAATATACGGGTGGATGACTATTATGTTGAAGCTCGATATCGTCGCGCCATCCTCGATAACTGGTTATTTGTAGAAGTGGTACCGCAAGTACTGGTATCACGGGATGAGAGCTGGCGCCCGCAACCACGACTCCTCTTCAATCTTGAAGTCATGTTTTTTGATCTCCCTAGGTAAAGTCTCGCGACGACAATTCCATGGAGCCCAGCCAATGGCTCAGATCTACCAGATGTCTGGCGATGAAGTGGATCACACCATCGCTTTTCTGAACATGGCCCACTACACCCAATAGCATTGCCTGACGCACGATAGGGCGCTGCTTCTCTCCCAGACTGGGCCAGACTACAACGTTAACAAACCCACTTTCATCTTCCAGGGTCAAAAATGTGACACCTGACGCTGTACTGGGGCGCTGCCTGCAGGTAACCAGCCCGGTCACTTTAGCATCGGCTTCATTGTCAATAAGAGCAAGCTCACTGGCGGTAGATACCTGATAGTTATTCAAATGTTCGCGAAACAATGCCAGTGGATGCCGACG
>JADFOC010000396.1 GCA_022563075.1 Pseudomonadota bacterium | reverse complement strand
ATTCGGTATGATAACGATCCTGGTGGCGCTCTGTCGTTCAATTTCTGCCACTGCCATGCGCTTTTCATTGAGTAAGTATGACGACACTACCAGAGGCACAATGGCTCTAACTTCCTGACACTTATGCTTGTTGGCTTCTTCCTGCAAGATGCGCAGAATGGAGAGTGACAGAGACTCAACGTCTCGAATACTGCCCTGGCCACTACAGCGTGGGCAGACAATCGCACTGGTTTCACCCAGTGATGGTCGCAGTCTCTGTCGCGACATTTCCAACAAACCAAAGCGAGAGATTCGACCTACTTGTACCCTGGCGCGATCAGGTTCCAGGGCATCACGCATTCGATTTTCGACTTCGCGCTGATTACGATTGGAACTCATGTCAATGAAATCGATCACCACCAGGCCGCCCATGTCGCGCAGTCGCAGCTGGCGTGCAATTTCGTCGGCCGCTTCCAGATTGGTGTTAAGCGCGGTCTCTTCGATGTCGGCACCACGAGTGGCGCGGGAAGAATTGATGTCGATGGAGATCAGTGCTTCGGTCGGGTCGATAACCACGGACCCACCGGAGGGCAGTTTAACTTCTCGCTCGAAGGCACTTTCGATCTGACTCTCTATCTGATACCGGTTAAACAGGGGTAGCTTGTCGGTGTAGAGCTTGATGCGGTTCTCATATTGAGGCATCACTTGCCGAATGAAGCGGATTGCCTCATCGTACGATTCCTGGGTATCGAACAGCACCTCACCGATATCTTTACGCAGGTAATCTCTGATGGTACGGATGATTACATTGCTTTCCTGGTAAATAAGGAAGGGAGCCGCTTTTTCAGTGGCGGCATCCTGCACGGATTGCCACAGTTTCAGCAGATAATCCAGGTCCCATTGCAGTTCTTCCTGATCTTTACCGACACCGGCGGTACGGACTATCAGGCCCATGCCATCCGGTATGCTCAAGCTACGTAAGGCTTCCCGGACCTCGGTTCGATCATCCCCTTCGATACGACGGGAAATACCGCCAGCCTTTGGATTGTTGGGCATCAGCACCAGGTACCGACCGGCGAGACTGATGTACGTGGTCAGTGCCGCCCCTTTGTTACCGCGTTCCTCTTTTTCCACCTGCACCACAAGTTCGGTGCCCTCAGGGATGAGGTTTCTCATGCTGGACTTGTCAGCGCCAGCCTTGACATCTTTGGCATAGTACTGATGGGAAATTTCCTTGAGCGGTAAGAAGCCGTGTCGTTCCGCGCCGAAGTCCACAAAAGCGGCCTCCAGACTAGGTTCGACGCGAGTCACCTTGGCTTTATAAATGTTGGCTTTTTTCTGGATGCGGGTACGATTTTCAATATCAAGATCATACAGCCGTTGACCATCTACTAGAGCGACACGTAGTTCTTCTTCCTGTGTGGCGTTGATGAGCATTCTTTTCATGAGGTTCACTTCCTGTTGAACCAGACAAGTAAACTCAGGAGGGCTATTCGCGACGGTAATGGCGTGACCAACTCAACAAGTCAGTCATTACATTGATTCGGATCGAACGTGCGTTCAACCCACAGGCGTGGACAACTACCAACAACTCAAAAATACAACAATTCAAAAATAGGCGTCGTTCCCGATAACGGAGACATCTATGATTGCTTACTAATTTAACCTGATAAAGGGTTCTCGTGCTGCGTTTAGTGGATTGTTTTAATTAAAAATATCTGCCTGTTACTGTTTTACTACTATTGCCCCGCTGAGGCGGTCTCGTTGTTAGCGCAAGTTCAGCCGGGCGCGTCGAATAGGAATTCCTGGAACTATCTGGTTTTTCCGGTCATGCCTGTCTCAGCATGACGTTACAATTTCTGTTTAATTTATGACAGAGTCTGGAGCTATCTGCTAACTGTCAAGCTAGTCTTACCAAGCTGCAAGCCTGCCTCTGTGGCTTTGGCCAATTCTTACCGTGTCTCGCTACTCAAAATGGGCAGTTTCGGACACTCTCTCATCGGTTAACGACTCTGCAAAGATGCCGTCGTAACCGACCTGCACTCCCGTCTTATGAGTCCGGGCGGCAGATTGCGTTGCAATATAACAGCAAACATGCATGGACTCAATCACTTTAGCCGTTCTCACTGCATAATTTCCCATAAAAACAATGGCCTGCAATGATATTGCGAGATCGAATGGGTTTTCATTGAGAGACTCGAAAGCAGTGCCAGTGGCACGCTTGATTAAACAAAAGTCCTGTGGTTAAAATAACCGCCAACGTGGCTTTGCCTGTACAAGGACACAAGACGCGCAAAAAGAGCGAAATAATACGAAAAAAACATCGTTGCAAGAAAAATAACAGCAAAAAGCCACGCCAAGAGCAACCAGAAGAGTAGCAATGCCACTGCCAGGCGGGCGGTATTTTGAGGGGTGGGACCACACAGATGACCATTTATTCCTATTGCCGAACTTCCGAATTGGAAGCTTCCTTAGCAACAGATCAACTCGACGCGATATTGGAGCCTGAATTACTGGCCATCCAGACCTACTGCCTGCGCCAGTATTGGTTCATGACCGAATCGCTACGTGATTGCCACTGTAGCTGGAATCTTGAATTCAGCAGACGCGACGGCGGCAAGCGGCTATTACAACTGCTTCAGCCCGGTGACGTGGTTTTATGTAGCAAGCTTGAGCGTGTTGTCAGCTCCAGTGATGAAGCATTAAGACTGATTGTATTACTGCAGGAGAAGGGCGTGCAATTGCATGTGGTAGAGCTGGGTGGTGATATCACCCAGGCGGACTTCATCGTAAATTTCAAAAAAATCGCCACCATATTTGTGGCCTTAGAAAAGCGCAAATCGGCGGAGCGGATTAAAAGTGTGAAGCAGCGCCAGCGCAAACAGGGCCGTTATCTCGGGGGTAGTAGACCCTTTGGCTATATGATTCATGAAAATGGCCGCTTGATTGAAAACCCCATGGAGCAACGGGTCTTGAGAAAAATAATGGACCTCAAGAGACAAGGAAAATCTTTGCGCGCGATTTCCAGCGAAGTCTCAACTCCGGTGATGCCGATTAGTTTCAAGACGGTGCAGAGATTGCTGCAG
>JADFOC010000395.1 GCA_022563075.1 Pseudomonadota bacterium | reverse complement strand
TATTGGCCCGGCAGAATATGGAGGCTACGTATTACTTGGGCTGCGTCGCCATATACCTCAGCTATGGGATGGTATTGCCTGGGGAACGGCCAGCGTACTCGGTGAGACCCTGGATCGGCTGCAATCAATCGGGCTTAAATACCAATTACTGCAGCCATTATGGGATGTTGACAGGCCAGAGGATCTGCTGCGCTTGCGCCAACTTGAACCGCCATTAATCTACTAGAATCGGGGTTGTTAGCGTCGGGATTAACTGGGAGGGTTACTAGGCTTGTTGCACCGAATTGCTGATGCTGGTGGAAGTAGTACCGCCCTGGGCAGTATACAGTTTCTGTTCGCGGGTAGTCCCTTTAAGAATATCCAGGCGTTGACCATTCCTCCGTCTAGAATTAGATATAATTAATCCATTTAACTCATTGTATTTATTGCATAAAGAAAGTTTAATCTTGAGTTGATCGAGGGCTGACAAGCAGGCTGAAGCACTGGCGTCGGCGCACCGCTGCAGGTGTTCCCGCAAGGCTGCTTCGCCTTGGTTGATGCCGATTGATTGCAGAAATTGGTCCCGTCGTTGCCGGTTAACGTCAATATCAGTCAGCAGTTGGGCCTTAGTGGGTAGCAGCTGTTGCAAAGCATCGAGTTCGCGTACTTCCAGGTGCTGCTTCTCACTTTCGAGTAAATCCGCCAGTTTCTGGGTGTTGGCAAGATCTGACTGCAGCAGGGTTAAAAGTTGGCTTAGTGGTGGCATCAGCTGTCTAGGGTAGACTCGAAGTCCAGCAATTTGGCGGCTAGTCGATCTGCATCAATCTTATAGTCGCCGTCGACGATTCGAGTATGCAATTCCACCACGCGGGCGGCATCGATTTCCGGCAATTGCTTGATGGTGATTTCTAGCGCGTTCATGTCGACTGCCTGAGTGCTCAAGGCAACTGTATCTCCGGATCTTGAGACAGTATTTTGCGCGGCAGTCTTGCGCTCACCAGAAATACTGGCAACCACAGCTTGCTTCGCACTCCGGTTCTCAGGCGGAGACTGAGTTGGATTGGGGCCTATTTTATTCACTACTACAACACTTCTTTATCCGTGATTGAAATTATATTTCCCTATTATGGTTCCAGCTATTGCCGATGGTTTAGCGTCATGCTGACTCTGATAATTGCCCTGACATTTAAACCAATCTGTAGCGGGTCTAAATTATAACGACTGGTGTAAAAATATCTTTAAGTCGATTTCTCCCAATATTTCTTTGGCCGTTATAAGCCAGCGTTATATCTCGGCTTTACTCGAAATAATGATATAAGCTATTGTTATAATTGAATTTTAACCTTTCCTGCGGCGACGACTACCGCTTGCACTACTAGATCTGAACTGCTGTTTCTAACATTGATCAGCTTGCCAACCGCGCCATCTTGCAGGGCTTCGCCGCGCTGCTTTATTTGCAGCGTTTCCGACTCAGCCACCAATTGCACCAGATCTCCGCGGTGGATGACCTTGGGTCGCTCGAGGCCCTCCAACGACAGTGGGCCGCCAGTGGTAAGTGAATACTTCAACTGCATGCCGAGGGCTTGTTCGGGGTCAGTCACCGGGGTACGGCGTAACCTGGACAAATCGGTTTCGATCAATTGAAAGTGGTGCGCTTCTAAAATTGTGCCACGGCGTATGTTTTCACTGGCGACAAAAATTGGCATGAATATCTGGACTTCCGCAGGGACATACTTGGACCAGGGGATATCGCCCCGGCACTGCACTCGCACTTGAATCCGGCCGATGGGTTGCCGGCCCCCGTTGAGGCTCAAGGCAAGATCTTCCGTACAATCAGGCAGGCTTAGACGGGGATCCATATAGCCTACCGTTATTTTTACCCGCTGTTTAATTATCTATAGTCAACTTATCGACCACGGCACTGCCATAAATATCGATAAATTCTGGCGGGAACCGCGCGGCTTTCCCGCTCGATACGGATACACAGATGAGTCGCCAGTGTCCTCTAAGTATGGTTTCCCCGGTGCTGTGGTTGACGATTTGAAATCTCCGCTCCAAGCGTAATTTTTTATCACATGCCGTCAACCACGTGCCCACGAGTAACTTTTCATCCTCGATGCTGGGCAGGAAGTACTGGTAGTGAGCCTGGTTGATGGCTACACCGCGATCCAGTTTTTGATAGTCCTGCACGCTGAGTCCTAATGATTCAGAATGCTTCCAGGCACAGGTTTCACACCAGACCACATAACAGGCGTTGTTGGCATGTCCCATGCCGTCAATATCTGCTGCTCGAACGATGATTTCATGGGTATAAGGTTTTGGATAGTCCCAGTCCACTGCTGTTTCTCCCAAACTTCAAAGCCCAAAATATTAGCATGATCCATTTGCAATTAGGTGGTACCCCTGGGTCGGCGCAGGCATCCATGCAGCTGCGGCAGAGGCGAACTTGAATTTTCCTCGAACGGGGTGGCAGGAGGCGTGTGGCAGCGACGAAAATTTAACGATAGAGCTTGAAAAGGGTTTTGCCAGTATTCAATTTCTTCAATCCTTTGGCCAAAGTAGACTTGTTTTCGAGACTGATTTTTTTTGTACGGGAGTCCTGTTGCAGGATTAATCGAATGCCGTCGCGAATTTTTTCCAACTCATGCGCATGGGTTCTAGCGATGCTTTCGCTAAAAAATTGATACAGGAGCTGCTGTCTTGATTCGATCAGATCGTTGAGCACCGTCCAATCATTTTTTTGTGCCATTTCCTCTATCTCCGACGAAAATGCGAGAATTTGTTGCCAGAGAAGTCCTTTCCTTGGTTGTATCAAGTGGTTAATTCCATTTAACGAACACGGCTAAGCTGCCGCTCAATTCTTTAGTGGAAAGCTCCGATATTCAATCTCTGCTGCTGCCGATATATATAGGGGGTAATATTTTCTCTATCGTCTGGCAGTAGCGCCTCACGCCAGGCCTCATCCAATGCCGCGAAGCTCATTATTTCGACAAAGGTGCCGATGCCGTCGTCCATCGATTGACTGCGGCTGTAGTCAAATCCATTTTGGCGGTGGTGGATAACCAGATCATCAATGAATTGAGGGTCGGGATTTTTTAATCCG
>JADFOC010000394.1 GCA_022563075.1 Pseudomonadota bacterium | reverse complement strand
ATGGCTCGAAGTGTTCTCGAATCACGCCTTTTGAAGGAGATGCTTTCTTGATTTCCGCAATCACAGCCGGCTGTTGTTGTTGTATTCGTTCACGCATGGCAGTGGCAAATGCTCGGCCATGGATTGCTGCCGGAAATGATGATTCCAGTTCAGCCAACGAGGTACGCACCTTAGCCGCGGCTATCTCCCGGTGTTTGTGCGCGATTATTCGATCGAGAATGGTTGCATTGGACAATTTATCTATCCATCCCTAAGCGCCAACCGACTGCGTGAACTGCACCAGCTGTTCCAATTTGTCCACCGCGTCCGCCGTGTGCAACACCGCTTTAGCGCGTTCCACTCCCGCCACGAGATCGTCGCAAAGATTGGCCGCATAGATTGCCGCACCGGCGTTCAAGGCCACGATGTCTCCTGCCGCTTGATTCTCATAGCTTAGTGCCTGCTTCAGCATTGCCAGACTTGCTTCGACACTGTCGATTTGCAGCATGCTGTAATCGTCGTATTGACTGATGCCAAAATCAGCAGGTGACACGGAGTAGCTACTAATTTCCCCATCCTTCAATTCTCCAACCTGGGTCGGCGCAGAGATGCTGATCTCATCCAGGCCATCTTCCGCCGACACGATCAGAACATGATTGCTGCCCAACTCTCTTAACACTTCCAGCAAGGCCCCGATCCAATCAGGATCGAATACGCCGATGATTTGATTGGGCGCGGCAGCCGGATTAGTGAGTGGCCCCAACAGGTTGAATACCGTGCGCACTCCGATTTCCTTGCGTGCCTTGATAACATGCTTCATGGCGCTATGATGGGCCGGCGCAAACATGAAGCCGAGACCGACTGCATTAATGCATTGCGCAACAGCATCTGCATCTAGCGACAAGTTCACTCCTGCAGCCTCCAGCACATCGGCGCTACCACTGACACTGGTGGCGCCACGATTACCGTGTTTGGCTACTTTGGCGCCGGCAGCGGCGGCCACAATGGCAGCCGCTGTAGATACATTGAATTTATTGGATCCACTGCCTCCAGTGCCGCAGGTATCCACCAAGTGAGGACTCGGTTCGATATTTACCGGGGTTGCCAGTTCCCGCATGACGGTGGCACCGCCCAGGATCTCGGCCGTCTTTACTCCCTTCATCTGCAGGCCGACCAAAAACGCGGCATTCTGCGCATCTGTTGTTTGGCCTGACATGATGTCTCGCATCACGGCAATCATCTGTTCCTTGTCTAAATCCTTTGCACTCGTGACCCGCCTAATGGCTGCTTTGATATCCATCGTCTCTCCGGCTTATTGACTCGCCTGTAAGAAATTCAGCATGAGTTGATGACCAAGTTCACTCAAGATTGACTCGGGATGAAACTGCACACCTTCCACCGCCAGTTCTTTGTGCCGCACGGCCATTATTTCCTCTACCTGGCCCGATGCATCTTCGGTCCAGGCAGTGACTTCGAGGCAGTCCGGCAACGACGCGCTTTCAATCACCAGTGAATGATAACGGGTCGCATTGAATGGATTTTTGATGTCGTGCAATACACCCGCACCGTTGTGATGAATGGCCGACAACTTGCCGTGCATCACCTTGCCGGCGCGCACGATCTTACCGCCGAATACCTGACCTATGCTCTGGTGACCGAGACAAATTCCAAGCAGGGGAATCTTGCCGGCGAAATGGCTGATGACCGAGGTAGAGATGCCTGCTTCATTTGGCGTACAGGGTCCGGGTGAAATGACAATCTGCTCCGGTTGCAAGGATTCTATTTCCTCAATCGTCACCGCATCGTTACGGAATACCTGTACGTCTGCGCCCAACTCTCCGAAGTATTGCACCACGTTGTAAGTAAAAGAATCGTAGTTGTCGATCATTAACAGCACGCTGCTACTCCCCTGCTTTTGCTGTCTGTCGGAAGCGCCAATCATAGCAGCCCCGTACAATTCTGTCTTGAAGTGGCGAGGTACTACGCGACAACATGGAAGCTCTCGACAACACTATCTGATGCTTTACTAAATCTTACAGCAGCACACACGGTGGCTGTTTTATCTGAAGAGAACTTGCTGAGTGGAAACTGAAGTACCGCGATCAATCGACGCTGAGTGATTTTTCCACCAGTTGCACCGCACGCACGATCGCCCTGGCTTTATTGAGAGTCTCTTCCCATTCCAACTCCGGTTGTGAATCGGCCACTATACCAGCGCCGGCCTGTACATAAAGTCTATGGTTCTTGATCACGGCAGTGCGAATGGCGATCGCCATGTCCATGTCATCATTCCAACCCAGATAACCCATCGCACCGCCATAGATTCCCCGCTTTTCCGACTCCAACTCGTCGATAATCTGCATCGCTCGCACCTTGGGGGCACCACTCAATGTGCCCACTGGTAGCGTCGCCTTGAGAACATCCAACGCGGTCATGTCGTCACGCTTTTGACTCTCAACGATGGAAGCGATGTGCATGACATGAGAATAGCGTTCGACAAACATTTTCCTTCGCACCTCCACCGAACCGATTTTTGACACTTTCCCCGCATCGTTGCGACTCAGATCGATTAACATCAGATGCTCGGCGAGTTCTTTGGGATCTGCCAGCAGTTCCTTCTCCAGTGCCAGATCTTCCGCTTCGGTTGCTCCGCGCTTGCGGGTTCCGGCCAGTGGTCGCACGGTTATCCGGCCCGACTCAACCCTGGCAAGTATTTCCGGGGATGCACTAACCACATGATGATCGCCGAGATCGAAATACACCATATAAGGTGAAGGATTCAGGTAGCGTAGCGCGCGGTAGATATTCAGGGGTTCGCCGTTGAATTCCACCGACATCCTCTGCGACAGCACCACCTGCATAACATCGCCGGCAACGATGTACTCCTTTATTCGATCAACTGCCTGTTGATACTTTTCACTTTCGAAATGAAAGCGAAAGTCCGATTCTGAAATAGTGCCGCCACTATGTGCTGCTGGCAGGGACAGGGGCTCCTCAAGTTGCGCATGTAGAAAATTTACCCGATCTTGGGCGTTCTCAAACGCCCGAGGCTGCGATGGATCGACATTGAGGACGAAGGAGATAGTACCGCGCAGGTTGCCAAATA
>JADFOC010000393.1 GCA_022563075.1 Pseudomonadota bacterium | reverse complement strand
AAGGCTTCCCAAATTACCGAAGACATGAACATTAACCACGTAACAGATGTATCCGAAGACGCGATACCTCTTGATCAAAACAACTTCCGAGGTTGATATGGTAGCCACATAACACGACGTAATGCCCGATATAGAGCTTTATCAGCCAACTGATGAAGAAAATGCCCTGGCATTGGCAAATACTTTGGGAAGAGATGGTTGGCTGCTGGCCGGTGGCCAGGATACTTATGGCTGGTTGAAAGACCGCAATAAGTCTCCGGCAGCCATGATTGAACTTACCCAGATCGATGCCTGGAAGGGCATTAAGGAAATCTCTGACGGGATTGAGATCGGTGCGGTAACCACGCTTACCGAAATTACCAATAATCCTTTGGTGCAATCCCGCTATGGTCTGTTAGCCACTGCCGCTGGCAAGGTGGCGAGTCCGCAAATCCGTAATGTAGGCACTCTCGGAGGCAACCTGGTTCAGGATACACGCTGCTGGTACTACCGCCGTGGTCTGGACTGTTACCGTGCTGGCGGCAATATCTGCTATGCCGACTCTCCCGAAGGCTTGAACCGTGAGCATGCTATCTTCGGCGCCAGCCGCTGTGTGGCGGTGAGCCCATCCGATACGGCGCCGGCACTGGTAGCATTGGATGCCACCATGGTAGTTGCCAGAGAAGGCGGTCAACGCTTGATTCCGGCACAGGACTTTTTTGTTGGACCCGCGCGCGACATCATCAATATGACTGTGCTTAATCCAGGAGAAATTCTGACCGCCGTCAGAATTCCGAATACCTGGGCCAATGCCGAGTTCTATTTCGAGAAAGTCGCGGACCGCAATGTCTGGGATTTCGCCTTGGTTAGTATCGCTGCGGCGATCAAGGTCTCGGGCGGTACCATCGAAGATGCACGCATCGTTTGTGGAGCAGTTGAATGTGTTCCTCGTCGTCTGAATGCTGTTGAAAATGCTGTGCGTGGGCAACAGCGTTCGGAGCAGCTTGCCGAGCAAGTCGCATCTATTGCCACGGAAGGGGCAAGGACTTTGAATTACAATAATTTCAAAGTGCCATTGATGCAAAATCTTGTTAAGAGAGCGATTCGAGGATAGTCCTCTAGTCTTCTCCGTTTAGTTAAGGCGACGCTGACTAATTTACTTTTAGTCAGAGTCGCCTGAATCATAGTCACAAAAAAATAAGAGGTTAATACAGTGGGGAATGGAATAGTTCGCTATAAACGAGATGTTTGGGGCGAGGAGGTAATTCTCGGTGTTTCGTGGGATTTGCTTTGGGTTGTTGCAGTTGCTGTATTAATCCTCCTTGCTGCTCATGCCATCCTCATGGCCGCACTAGCCAACAAGAAGATGGACAAGCCTTCGGCAGAAGGTAGGCGCGTTCTCAGGCATGAAATCATCGATCGATTGTTCCACTGGGTGATGGCGGCCAGTATCATAGTGTTGATCCTTACCGGAATTGCACCGATTGTCGGTCTGCGCATCGCCTGGCTAAATATTCACTGGATCTCGGGACTGGTCCTCACATTCATTATCATCTTTCATATCATTCGTTCTCTGTTCTGGCAAGACTTCAAGTCGATGATACTTGGCCCGCGAGATTTCGGAGAACCGTTCGACTCAGCGAAAAAACCAGGTAAGTATACTTTCGAACAAAAAGGCATGCACTGGGCGGTTACTGTGGTTGTGCTGGCGGTGATTATAACCGGCATCTTGCTGTTCATGCAGATCGATACGCCATTTTGGGATCGTACCAACAGCATGCCGGAAGACCAGCTGGGACTCATGTTCTTGCTACATGGACTATCCACGTTAGCATTGGTTGCCCTGGCCACGACGCATATTTATTTCGCGTTGCGCCCGGAAAAAATATTCTACACGCGTTCTATGATTTCTGGCTGGATATCAGAGGATGAAATGACGGCTAACCACGACACCAGTCGTTGGTCTCCAAAAGAAGCCGATTGATTTTTAATCTGACCAGGATCTAGTAGTGATAGAAGAAGACATAGAAACCATCGAGTCTGGTTATGAATATCTGTTGGCTTTCGCCGCACAGGGAAGGCCGGCTCAGGCGGAGATCGGTCCCGGTCCCCACGCCAGACCCACCATCGAGGGCATAGCGGCGGCAATGAAAAATCTGGTGACTGCCTTCGCCGACAGTAAGGACGATTTCGAACAGGTAATCGCCAACGATTGCCGTACTGCCGGTGCGGCCGTGGGTTTCATCCTGGCTCAGGACAAGATTGGTTCCGAAATGGTGGATAACCTGAATGCCTCTATCCATTTGCGAGCCGTGCTGACAGATCTGTTTCTGTACTCTGAGGTGCTAAAACCATTGGCGAATGATGAAGCGCCTTCGACCGAGAAAGAAGGAGCTGCAGCAGATAATGGCGGTGGCGTCGAGACCTACGATCCAAGCCAGGAAAAAGATGGCTAAGCAGTTATTGAAATAACCAACAGAAAAGTAAACACAGTAGTGAAGAAACGGAAAGGGAGTATAGTCTCTCTTTCCGTTTTTTATTTAGAGATCGATTCCTTAACTACAAATGATTAAGTGGCCATCTAGACTTAATTTGGCGCAGTTGCCGACGCCCATTACCAAATTGCAAAACTTCTCACAGCAATTTGACGGCGTAAATATATGGATAAAACGGGATGAGCTGACTGGCATGGAAGTCTCGGGTAACAAGATTCGCAAATTGGAATTTTCCATAGCAGAGGCTTTGGATCAATCCTGCGATACCATTATTACCTGTGGCGGGGTGCAGTCCAATCACTGCCGAGCGACCGCAGTGCTTTGTGTTCGTCTTGGGCTAAAAGTGCATTTGATTCTGCGTGGTGAGCAACCGCAAACACCGGAAGGAAAGCGGCGGAAAAATCCACATTTTTTATATCTCGACCGATGCTTTTCGGCAGAAGGCCATCGTCCATCAACCGGCGTGCCATCTGGATCACGCGGCCACGCGGCTCGCTCGTCAAGAAGGTAACGATTTCTACCAGTTGCTTGACGGTTCGCATTCCGTCCTCGCTCGCGCTCGTCTTGCCTCGTGGGTTGTGGTTTGTAATTATCGCATACCAAACAGCGTGTCAAACGTCTTTTT
>JADFOC010000030.1:3800-11872 GCA_022563075.1 Pseudomonadota bacterium | reverse complement strand
CGCGCGCGTAGAGTTTGGGGGTGGGGGTCTTTCTTAAGCATAGTTGAATAGGGGGAAAGTGTTCGAGGGAGGATCTCAATGGTTTCGACATCAAAAAAGGGGTCGGTGACGAATGGCACTTACTTAAGCACCAAAAAAGGGGTCGGTGACAAATAAGAATCATTCGTATTACTATTTGTCACCGACCCGAATGGCACTTACTTAAGCACAATCGATTGAAAGATATAAAGAAAAGGCAGGCTCGACGATAAGCTTATTGCAACCAAACAATTAGCAATCATCGAGATCCTGCCTTATATGTCTACTAATACCAAACTCTCTCAATGCAAGCAACATCGAATTAAGAAACTCGCTCAAAGCTGTAACTTCTCTACGTTCTTTGGGTTACTTACGACGAATGCTTTACAACCCACACTGGATAGGCTGCTGCCGAAATTCCGTGATCGGCATTATTCCCCTACCGAAACCCTTTCTCTTTTTATCGCTCAAGCACTGAACTCTGATCGTTCCTGCCAAAAAGCCGTTAACGACTTAGCCCTGCAAAAAGCGGCTCAAGGATTACAACCCGCGAGCACCTCCACAGGTGGATATTGCCGAGCAAGACAACGGCTGCCGCAGTCATTAATCTCCGAGTTGGTCTGTCGTACAAGCGAAGTGATTGATCGCAAAATACCCGAACAATGGCGCTGGAAAGGAAGGCGTGTCCACTTGATTGATGGTACCAGCTTGACCATGCCTGATACGATCACGAACCAGGCTGCCTACCCTAAACATAAGGGACAAAAGCCGGGGCTTGGGTTTCCGATATGCCGCTTGCTTGGAGTCTTTTGCCTTTCAAGTGGTGCTATATCGAATGCGGCGCTGGGAAAATTTAATGGGAAAGGCTCGGACGAGCAAACGTTACTTCGCCAGGTAATGGATACGTTCAAAGCAGGAGATCTTGTGGTTGGAGACGCCTTTTTTGGCACTTACTTTTTTCTCGACTCTTTGCGCAAAAAAAAGTTGAGGGTGTGTTTGAACAAATGGGGGTGCGTAAGCGGATTACAGATTTTCGTAAGGGAAAGAAGTTGGGCTCAAAAGATCATCTGGTTGAACTGAAAAAGCCAACGTTAAAACCTGGCTGGATGACGCAGGAATACTATGATCATGCACCAGAAACTTTAACCATACGAGAACTAAGGGTCAACGGAAAGATCCTGATAACGACTCTGTTATCGCCAAAGAGTACCTCAAAAGCTGAGCTGAAAGCGCTCTATAAGAAGCGCTGGGATGTGGAAGTTGATTTTAGACATCTGAAAACAACCCTGGGTATGGATACTCTAAGTTGCAAGTCTCCGGAAATGATTAATAAAGAGATTTGGACCTATTTTTTAGCCTATAATCTAGTTCGCTTGTTAATGGTTCAAGCAGCGCTTATGGTCGACATACTGCCACAAACGCTCAGCTTCAAACACACTCTACAACTGTGGCTAACTTCACAGCTACAAAGAGCTTTGCTCGGTTATCGAAGCCATGAATTACTCGCGTTGATTGCTCAACGAAGAGTAGGAAATAGACCTGGCCGCCTTGAACCCAGAGCAATAAAAAGGAGACCAAAACCGTTTCCCTTATTAATGAAACCCAGGGCTGAAGCGAGGCTGGAAGTCATGAAAAATGGTCATCCGAAAAAGCTTAAGTAAGTGCCATTCGTCACCGACCCCTTTTAATACCTTTTAATCTGTGGATAAAAAAGAGGAGCCGAAGCTCCTCTTTTTGACTGCGTTTTAAAGCTGGATATTAGAAATCCTGATTAATGCGGAAGTACACCATGCGTCCGCGAGGGTCACTAATGAAAGTATCCATTCCTCCCAGCGTGTACTGTATATCCGGTAATTCATCAGTCAAGTTACGCGCGCCTAATTCAATTCGCGTTGAGCGACCTTCACCCAACAGATCGCGGAAAGTGTAGCTATAGGTCAGATCGATAAGAGTCTCTGCATCGACAATATTTCGATAACACTCTGGCTGTGCGCAGTGCTGAATAAAAGCCAAGGTGCCAAAACTTCCCGCGGCAGCCAAGCCATTCAATCCCGATGAGAGACCGTTCATGGAAATCTCATCGGTATAACGAGCAGCCAGTAAAACATTATGCTCACCATAGCTCCAGCCCAGTGTGGCACGGATATTCCACTCTGGAATTGGCGGTACTGAACCTACCGTATCATTTTGTTTACCAACACCGTCGCCCTTAAGAGTATCCGAAATGTCATAGGTATATTCATCCATCTTAGTGGCATTCAAATTGAACCGAAAATCACCCCAATTGTCAGTGCCGTACTGGTAGCCAAGGGCGAAATCAATTGCCGTTACATCCATTGCTTGTGAGTTTATCGGTGCAACAAAAATCTGAATCAAACTACCTGACACCGGATTTCTTAGCAGGCTTGGTGAACTCAATCCGGTAGCCCAGGAGGCTATATCATCGGGATTGTCGGCACTGCGACCACTCGCAGTGAATGCCGCAAAATCATCGTCGATAATGTTTTGCGCCGTGGTGTCGGTGATTCGTTCTACGAATGCGAACTCGGTGTAGTCGGCTCCAAACGTCAGATCGCCACCAAACAAAGGCAAGCTAACGCTAAAACCAACATTCCACACATCGGCAGTTTCCGGGACGAGATCCGGGTTTCCCTGGTTGGTGGTAGTGACAAAGGTACCCAAATCATCGCCAATCGCATCATCCACCGTCTGCAAGAATGAGAAGGGGGGATTAAACAGGCGAAACAGGGATGGCGCGATGAAGGCCTCCGAGTAGGAGGCTCGCACAGACACATATTCATGGGGCTGATAGCGAAATGCGATCTTTGGATCAAATGAACTACCAACATCATTGTAGTCAACGTAGCCCCCGGCCAATTGCAGTTCCAGATTACCGATTGCACTGCCATCCAGAATCGGCACACTGAGTTCGAAGAACGCCGTATTTACCGTTCTATCTTCCTTGAAGTCAAAACCACAGCCATTGATCCAGCGATTACATTGATTTGCCAAAGCGGGCTGATCGTTGATGTTCTCAACGTACCTGGTTTTAATTCCCACTGCCGCCTGCAGGGTGCCAGCTGGAAGTTCCCAGACATCACCCGTAGCGATAACGTCGGCCAGAAACAGTGTATTCTCAGAGTGGGTGTTATAGAGAACGTCTATGGTGTTAACCACGTCAACAGTATTGTCGAATTGTGGCGTCCCGGTATTGGTACAAACTCGATTGACACACTGAAATGCAACGGTGGAGAAAGGGTTGTACCATTGATCACCGGTTAAGCCCAGAGTGCCGATTATACCTTGTTGCACTGCACGCAGGTCGGCATTTTTTCCTACTGAGTCCCTCTCATTTTTCCCAAAAGAGCTGCTAAAAGTAGCTATCCAACTGGAATTGGGTATTTCCCACGTCAGCGCACCACTCAAGCGCCAGTTGGTGTCATCGAAAGTATGTTCGGCGGTGTGGGATCCGTCTGCATTGCGCCCCGCTTGGGGTTGAGTACCCAACTTTCCAAATAGGCGCAGATTAGCAACCACCACATCTTCGTTAAAGCCTATGCCCTGGGCTTCATCGAAAGGATCTGCTGCCAGTTGCACTACGCCTGCGGCATCACGCAGAGGCAGACCATCGGCACCGGCTAGAGCGTAAATGGGCTCGAGGCCGGCTCCACGGTCGGCCATGGCTCGCCATGGATTGCCAGGATGGTGACCAGGGACGATAGGCAACAAATCCACTCGACCGCCCGGGTTGGAGTTGGAACTGCGACCGTGGGAATTTTGCTTGGAAAACATAAAATCGCCTTCGAAGCTAAACTGATCATTGATCTCATATTGGTAGTTTGTCCACATCGAGGCCTGCTTATTGTCATTCACATAGTTAAACCATTCACCAAAGAACAACTGGCAGATTTGACCGTTATATTTGACCTGACCACTTATATTATTTCTATAAGCGGCTTCATCGGTTCCACCTGGACCGTTATCGATGCCGCAACCTGGGTCAGCCATATTGCTCGAAGTCCCCGTCAACAAACCATCGGCGCCCCGAGTAGGTACACTGTATGCACCTGGGTTGCCGGTTTCAGATCTGGCGAAAGCCCTGGGAAAGGTATACTCCGGTCGGTCACCCTGCTTCAATGCTTCTCTGTCCCGGAAACCAAAGGCCACAGTGAAGTGACCCCGATCAGTATCTGTCCCGTGAATAAACTCGAAAACGTCTTCGCCATGATCGCCACGACTGTCTTCGGTTCTGAACAGGGAAAATTGATTGCCATTATAATTTTTCCGAGTGATTACGTTAACCACACCGGCCACCGCATCACTACCATAGAGGGCCGATGCGCCATCCTTGAGTATTTCTACTCGAGCAATGGCAAGTTGGGGTAAGAAATTATTTAAGTTGCTAGAAACACTACGCTTGCCATCGATAAGTTGCAAGGTCGCCCGGGAGCCTAAGCCTCGAAGGTTAGCCTGAGTGCTATTGCCCTCTTGGTATCGACGTGCGAAACCATTGGCTCGTATATCGGAACCAAAGTTCATAGTCTGATTGGAAAGAACTTCGCCTAGAGAAGGTGTTGCCTCAGCAGAGATGTCTTCCTGAGTGATTATTGTCACTGGAGAAGCCAAGTCAAAATTATCGCGGCGGATATAGGAACCCGTTACAATAATTTCCTCAAGTACAGATTCTTGTGCCAGAACCACAGTGGGTAGCGGCATAACCACAGCTAACGCCACTCCTATAGAGATTAGAGTTCTTCTATTTTTCATATCTTCCCCTTTGGAATCTATTTTAAAAATTGTAGGTAAGAAAAATTTAATACCCATTCTTTGATAAAAATGGAGCTATTTATCACAATCGGCAACTATCAACCTAGCAAAGATGAGGAATCAATTCAACTACCGATAAGGCCAAATCTCAGCCACAGATATAATTTCATCTAGTCTGAAATTAATCATTCTTGTTGTGGGAAAATACAACGAATAAATACCGCTAAATACCGTAGAAAGAAACATGGTTCCCAGTTGCCGCTTAAGAACCACAGCATAGCTAATTCTGGTTGTCAAGGCATAATTTTACAAAGAGGGCGTCAATGACAATTTTCTTGTGTTGATACGCACCAAGAAACAGCATTTGGATACTCGTGGATCGCCAATCTCCTACCTGATGTGTTCAATTCGTGAGTAGGGCAAGTACCAAAGATCTTTATTTCCATAACCACCCTTTCTCTCTGAGTCAAAGAAGAAGTATTCAAAATCTGGAGAAAAAGCCGGACAACGGTCGTATTGATCGGAATTTACTTCAGGACCCAAGTTTGTGAGCGTGCTCCAGCTACCATTGTCATCTCTAGTGGTGACGTAGATGTCCTCGCCACCGAAGCCTTCATCACGGGTGGTAGTTACATAGAGGGAGCGACCATCTTCGGAGGGCAGCGAATGATGTTCGCTAACGGCGGAATTGACGTTAGCGCCAAGATTGACGGCGTCGGTCCAGGTGCCATTAACTTTTTCTGACATCCAGATATCATTGCCGCCGAATCCGCCAGGACGGGTGGAAGTCCAGTAGGCAAACTCCGAATTTTCACCGGCAAAGTAGAGGCAGTGATCAGAATAAGGCGAGTTAATTGGGGCATCGAGGTTGCTTGGCTCACTCCAGTGATCATTTTCCCAATCACTCACCCAGATGTCGGTTGAACCATGACCGCCTGGCCGGTTACTCATGATGTAGAGCTGACTGCCGTCGGGAGAAAGTAGCGGTTCGACCTCGACGTAATCATCGGTGCTCACTGCATCGACGATCTCTGGATCAGTCCAGCCATCGCCGATTCTCTCAGTCACACAGATATCGCCACCCACTTTGCCCTGTCTATCGAAGCAATTAAAATACATGGTCTGGCCATCTGGCGTGAAAGTAGGCTCGGCATCTCTTGCTGCCGTGTTAATCACGCTGCCCATGTTGATTGGAAAACTTTCGGTTTGAGAAAAGGAGATTGATGAGAGCAGCAAACAGAGACAAGTCATCGGGAGTAGAGCGCGGCAATCCAGTTTCATGTTTTCCTCCAGATTAATGACATCGACTTCGGATCAACAGCTGGTATATCCCAGCCCAGAGATGGCGGTCACTCAACCGCACAAAGTCACTAATGCCGTAAGCAAAGCTTAGTCAACAATAATTACACTCTGCCCCTGAGCTTGCCGAGTTGGCGTGCATAAGAAGAATAAAAGCTATCTCCATTTGAGTCCACACCTTCTTTGCCAGGAGATATCGTCCTGCGTGCTCCAGAAAGTTTAGAAATAAACTTAAACTCTTGCGACAACATTCTAATTTATTGCAATCGCTCGGCAAGTTTCTGCACCGTCGTGGCCAGATCGAGAAACCTGGATCGTGTGGTGCCGCTGCGACTAGCACCCTCCTGCGCAAGATCTGCCGCCAGCGATTCGAGTTGCTCTGCTGCGGTGGCGTCACTTGCATTATCGCTCGCTAGCAAGTCGTCGGCATGGTTCAGCGCGGTGGTCAACGCCGCTGCCTGCGCGGTGGCAATGACCTCACTGCGCAGTAGCTGGTCGAGATAAGCTCTAGCGACTACCGGCTCAGCCGGCCATCTATGGCGCCGCTGCTGCTGTGGGTTGAAGACGGCATCGGCGTCTGTCAGTGATGCGGCGTCGATTTCATTCTGCGTCAGGTAATCGCTGGGCAGGAGGGCCAATACATCCAGGCCTCGCGCAATTTCGGTGGCATAGATGAGACCTCCAAACCAGTAGGCCGACCAGTAGCCGCCCATGACCAGCTCTTCGGCATCGATGGGACCGCGGTCGAAAAAGGCGATTTCGGTGGGGTTAGAGGAGTCAGTAAAGTCGATGACCGAAATGCCTCCCTGGTACCAGGCCTGCACGAAAATATCCCGGCCGGGAACCGGTATCAGTGAGCCATTGTGGGCCACGCAATTCTCCTGATCAGACTGTGGCGCCGGCATCTTGTAATGGCTTCGAAACTGCATCTTGCCATCGACGATATCGTAGATCGCATCCGCACCCCAATCCAATGGATCGGACGCGCGGCAACGTGGACGCGAACCGCCGCCCCATTCATCGGTAAAGATTATCTTGCTGCCATCATTGTTGAAGGTCGCCGAGTGCCAATAGGCAAAACCCGAGTCAATTACCTGATCCAGGCGCACTGGATTCACTGGGTCGGAAATATCCAGCAGGATGCCGTTGCCGGAACAGGCCCCTGCAGCCAGACCAATTTCGGGAAAGGCGGTGATATCGTGACACTGGCTGGTAACGCGAGTGCGCTGGGTGTCGTCCCCGTGATCGCCGCCCTCCCACAAACCGGCGATGACGCCCGATTCCGGGTCCGAAAAGATATGGGGACGATTGACGATGCGTGCCTCTTGGGGTCGCGCTACTGGAATCTGGATCACGTCGATGGTAAAGAGCGCCGATTCGGGGTTCTCGAAGGGTGAATCATCCGAGCAACCGTCGAGTTCCTCTTCGGGGCGTACCGAACCAGTTCCTGAGCCGTAGACGTAAATGTTGCCCTCGTCGTCAGGATCGGTCACTACCGTATGGGTATGAGATCCCCGGCAGGTCTGCACCGCCGCCACCTGGGTGGGCAAGCGAGGGTCGCTGATATCGAAGATTCGAATGCCGCGGAAACGTTCGGCGCTCTCTGGTTCGGCCACGCCTTGCAGACCGCAATCGAGCCGCCCGCGTGTCTGTTCCACCGACAGAATCAGCAGATTTCCCACTACCGATACATCACCCTGGCCGCCTGGACAGACGACAGAACTCATCAGCTCGGGTGAGCGGGGATTGCTGATGTCATACACGTTGAAGCCATGATAGTTCCCAGCGATGAGGACATCGCCTGCAAACACCAGGTCTGAATTGGCGAAGTTGAGGAGGCTCGGACGTGGCTCGTCATCTTCATCTTCCTCTTCCTCTTCCTCGGTTCCCAAAACTTCTTCAGCACTAGTTAGCGCTGCGTCCTCTGCTGCTTCATCTTCGTCCGCTGCCTCATCGGTATCCGGCGGCAGAATTTCTTCTGTCCCTTG
>JADFOC010000030.1:0-3790 GCA_022563075.1 Pseudomonadota bacterium | reverse complement strand
CAGGTCTGAATTGGCGAAGTTGAGGAGGCTCGGACGTGGCGCGTCATCTTCATCTTCGTCCTCTGCCTCATCGGTATCCGGCTGCAGAATTTCTTCTGTCTCTTGCCCCAGCCTTTTCATTGGCAAACCCTGCGGATTTGCCGGATCGAAGAAACCAGCCGGCTTGGGCAGGGCCACCACCAGTTCCATGTTCAGAGAAGCTTGGCCTGCATCGTCGAACCCAGCCTTCAGATTGACTCTTGGGTCAGGGGAGAAGCCAGCCAGCATCAGGTCCATGCGCTCGATTTCACTGGTCTGGTCGGAGGTGACGTCCGATGTAAACGCGTACAAAACCGGGTCCTGGGCCGAACCACGCTGATCCAGGAGATCCTCTACCATAGTCACGGCGCCCTTGTGGTGCTCGATCATTAGCTGCAGGAACAAGGTGTCGAATTGATAGCCTTCCGCCCCGTCCAGCTGTTCGAAATCTTCATCCGTCAGCATGCCCGGCATCAACTCGAAGTCTACGGCTCGATGTGTCTCGATGTCGGTGACCTCAAGATTCCGGTCTCGCAACCAGTCCTGCATCATGGTTATCTCGTCTTCCTGCGAGATTGCGATGCGCTGACTCATGAGGTTCATCACGTCTCGGTTAGTTCGCGCCTCCACCAGCGCGGTCATCTCCAAAGCCTGGGCGTGATGGGAAATCATCCCTTGCATGAACTTCACGTCGGCTCCGGAATACTGGATGCTCGCCAGATTTGACGCCTCCTCGGCCGTGATCTGTCGACTGGGTTCTCCCGGTGCACCGGGCTGGATGATCGGCACCTGGGCGGAACTTTCCAAGACGGCACACAGCATCACCGCAGTTAACACCAGCATGCGTGCAGTGAGACGGAAGGCGAAGGACGGCAGTAGGATCATCAGGTTCACTCCAATTGGGATATCTAGTCCGCAGTAAGTCAAGAGGCGGAATATTCCACCTTGCAATGCACTACCATCTGGCACACCAGAGGAGAAGACTTATGCGTGAGCATCGAGTTTTAGTTTGCAGGAAGGATAAAAGCTATCCCGGCCTAAGTCCAACTTCCGCCTGCTTGCTTGGCATAACTTGGTGTGGGGGACGGAATTCAATGAATTGAATTCTCCCTGCCGTGCATTCAGGTTCTCTGCCGCAAATGAACAAATATTTTTCTACTGGGCAGCAGGGTCACTTTAGCATTGGGTGGAACTTCTGCCGAATCCTCTAATGCAAGGGTGAAACGTTGCCCAATACTGGCCAGTATCAAGATTGCTTCGATGTATGCAAAACGACTGCCGATGCAGCTATGTTTTCCCATACCAAATGGCAGATAGGCATGTTGAGGCCAGTCCTTTTCAAATCGCTCGGGTTTAAACTGATCGGGATCTTCCCAATATTTAGCCGATCGATGAATCCCAAATATGGAGACCAGAAGAGGACTCCCCGCGGGAATTCTATAGCCTTGATTAATGTCCTCGGCTACGCACATGCGACTCAAACCATAGGCAGGAGGATACAGACGCAGGGTCTCCTTGAAAATATTCTCGGTATATTTTAGCTTGGCAATATCATCCCAGGTAGGATCTCTTTTGCCGAGGCAATGATCGAGTTCCTGCATCCAACGCGCCGCTACATCCGGTGTCCTGGCGATCAAATATAAGGCCCAGGTTAGCGATGTCGCCGTGGTTTCAAATCCGGCGATGAACAGCGTTCGAATCTCATCAAGCATTTCGTCATGAGATAATTCACCATTCTGATTAGGCGTTAAAAGATAGTCCACTATGTCGTTTGTGTCGCGATCGGGGTTCTGCTGTTTCAGCGATATTTGCTGATTCGAAAATTTATCCATGGCACGCCTGGTGTGAGCAATTCTTCGATTGAGTGGCGTCGGAACCCAATTTGGAAATGGAAAGGGAGAAAAGTTTCTTCTAAAAATCAAATCGTTGGCTTCGACAATGGCGCGATAAAGCTGTTGATTTTTCTCCAGGTCAATATCGATAGAAAAAAGCGCCTTCACTATCACAGAGAGTGTGAATCTCCGCATCTGATCGACGATTTCGACGGGTTTGGATTCGAGGGAATGTTGCGTCCACTCTTCGAGTAACGAGTGTATCAATTGAATATTTTGTGACAGAGAATATTTCAAAAAATCTGGCTTAAACGCTGGCGCTACAAATCGGCGGTGTTGCTTCCACAGATCACCTTCGAGGCAGATCAAACCCAAGCCGAGGATTGCCTGCAATTTTTTGAAGTTAGATCCCCGAATGTAATTTTGGCTATTGGTTTTGAAAATATGCAGTGCACAATCTGCATCTACCACAGAAATCATTTTCTTATGAAGAATTCTGAACTGGAATAAGCCATGACCTTCCGGCCCGGCATTCGCAAAAAAACTATGAGGCGACTCATTAAGTTCACGCAGACTGCCGTAGAACCAATGCCCCCTCACCTGTGGAATTTCTTTTTGTGCTTCCATGTCCATAGGGTTCACCTAAACACGGGATGTTTTATCTGGAACAGATGTCGCTATCAGCGCAGTGCGGAATTAGACAGTCAAAAATAATTCCGTGGGCACTGAACATCCAGGCTGATGGCAATAGCATAAAGGCTATCCCCCACGAAGTCCATTGTACTCAGGTCGGAATTATTGAGACCGGCATGAATTTTATCGACAGGCACAGCAAGCTGTCGGCATTTAATTCCAGCATAATAGATGTAAAAAAAGAGACCTGGCTCGGCTCAGGCGATGATCTGCGGGATCGGCTTGCCGTCTATGTCCGATAGCCGGTAGTCGCGACCACTGTATCGATAGGTAAGCTTCTCATGATCCAGTCCCAACAAGTGCAGGATTGTCGCGTGCATGTCGTGTGCAGAAATGGGCTGCTCCAATGCCTTGTAACCGAATTGGTCCGATGCACCGATCGCCTGTCCGCCCTGGATACCAGCCCCGGCCATCCAGGCGGTCTGGGCGCCCGGGTTGTGATCACGACCGACGCCGCGCTGGGAGATCGGCATGCGTCCAAACTCGCCATGCCAGATGATGAGCGTGGTATCGAGCAGTCCACGTGACTTCAGGTCGGTCAACAGGCCGGCGATGGGAAGGTCAGATTCGGCGGCGTGCAGCGTGTGATTCTCTACCAGATTGCTGTGTGCGTCCCAGGTGTCGGTGTTCTGCACGCCCACGCCTCCCATGAACAGTTGCACGAAGCGGACACCGCGCTCCACCAGTCGGCGTGCCATCAGGCACTGCCGGCCAAACGGTTCGGTTATAGCCTGGTCGAGTCCATAGAGCTGCTTGGTCGCCGCAGACTCCGACGACGTATCGATGGCCTCCGGCGCACAGCCTTGCATACGGTAGGCGAGTTCGTAGGAGGAAATGCGCGCCGCTAATTCCGAGTTGCCGGGATATTTCTCCATATCCATCTGATTGAGCTTGGCCAGCACCTCCAGGCGCGCGCGTTGCTCATCGGCGGTCATGCCACTGGGCATCTCCAGATCGACGATCGGGTCGCCCGAGGAACGGAACAGCGTGCCCTGGTAGCTGGCCGGCATAAAGCCGGAACCCCAGTCATTGGGGCCGCCCAATGGCCCACCGCGATAGTCGTTCATCACTACGAACGCCGGCAGGCTGGAACTTTCAGACCCGAGACCATAGGTCACCCAGCATCCCACACTGGGGAAGCCCATGCGAATCTGGCCAGTCTGCATCTCGTAGGTAGCCTGGATGTGATCGTTCGACCTGCCGTACAGCGACTTGATGAAGGCCATCTCGTCGACATGCTTGGCCAG
>JADFOC010000029.1 GCA_022563075.1 Pseudomonadota bacterium | reverse complement strand
ACTTACCAGACTTTTTGAGGGTGCATTATCGGGGTACCTCTATCATATAGCAGGCGCAATTGAGGTCTATCCATTTAAGTTGTCATCACAGGAGACTCAGCCGGAAAAATTCAAGACACTTTCGCTGGCAGTTTTAGAGCTGACCAGGCGGCGCCAGACTATTGTCGAACAGGCCGGCGAAGAAAAAACTATCCGCTACCTGCAACAACAATTCCAGGCTTTGGGCATCGGCCCTGGCAATGGGGATTCTTATTTTCAAAGTGTCTCGGTAACAGAACTCACCACCGCCAGTGACGCGGTCTTGCGACTGACAGGCAGCAGCTACCAAGCCAGTTTCACCTATGGCGACCAGATGATGGTGGGCACCCAACAGCAAATTCCGTCTGTAGGCGTATTCGACAGCGATCTCGTGTTCGTCGGTTATGGCATTGTCGCGCCGGAACGCAACTGGGATGATTATGCCGGCATCGATGTAACCGGAAAGACCGTGGTGATCCTGGTGAATGATCCAGGCTATGCCACCCAAGACCCCGAGCTATTCAATGGTAACGAAATGACTTATTACGGCAGGTGGACTTACAAGTACGAGGAAGCGGCACGCCAGGGTGCGGCGGTAGCCTTGGTTGTGCACGAAACCGACCCTGCGGGATATCCCTGGGAAGTGGTAAGCAGTAGTTGGTCGGGTCCGCAAATCGGATTGCAAGCATCTAACCTGAATCTTGATCGAAATAAGATAGAAGGTTGGCTGACGCTGAATTCTGCCGAAGCGTTATTTGCCGGTGCCGGACTGAGCTACCAGGACCTTAAAGCGGCGGCTAGCCGAAGAGGCTTTACCGCCGTACCTCTCGCCGATATCCGAGCCACGGTAAGCATCGAGAATGTGGTTCGAACCTCAAAATCACAGAATGTAATCGCCACTATCCCAGGCACCGCACGACCAGATGAAACTATTATCTATACGGCCCACTGGGACCACCTGGGGGTAAATCCTGAATTAGAGGGTGATAATATTTATAACGGCGCCAGAGACAATGCGACCGGAGTCGCCGGCTTATTGGCCCTGGCTCATCTGCATGCACAGCAGCCGGCACCCGAGCGAAGCATTGTTTTCCTCGCCGTCACGGCAGAAGAATCGGGCTTGTTGGGCTCTAAGTGGTATGCGGAACATCCTATCTACCCCCTGGCGAGTACGGTGGCGAACATCAATATGGACTCCATGAATGTGTCCGGGCGCATGCGAGACATTGTGGTGGTGGGTTACGACACCAGTGAATTGCAGAACTATCTGCAGCGAGCTGCTTCTCGGCAGGGCCGCTATATCCGGGCTGAACCGACTCCTGAGAAAGGGTACTACTACCGCTCCGATCATTTTAACTTTGCCAAAGTAGGAGTCCCAGCACTCTACGCGGAGGCGGGCGAGGACAGTGTCGAGTTTGGAGAAGAATGGGGGGCAGAGCAGGCCTTGTATTACACCAACAACGACTATCATGCCCCTTCCGATGAATATGATCCCGAATGGGATCTGAGCGGTGCCGCCGAAGACATCTTTTTGTACTTCGATATCGTCAACCAACTCAGCCAGGAAACGGTGTTTCCTAACTGGCTCGATGGCAACGAATTCAAGGAAATACGCGACGCTTCGCGCAGGGGACTTTAGTACGCTAATTCCATCACTGCATCACCAGCCATGACGTGCGTGATTAGAACTCGACCGTTATTGCCACAACGGCCTGCCATCCGGGTGTAATCCCCCCATAAAACCGCAGCGGTTATAAGTAGAAAATTCCATTAAACTAAGATGAAGGAGTTTTCTATGAGAAAGTCACGATTTAGCGATGGTCAGATACTGGCGATCCTCAAGCAAAATGAGCACGGTGTCATTCCTGGCGCCAGCAGTGCCGAGGTGATCGCCTTCGTCCAGAATAAAAATCTCAACATACGTGTCGTGGTTTGCTCCGGCTAGGTGGAAGAAGAATTAGTACTGCGTGGCCTTCGTACAGGCGAGCTGGCTTATGTCAGAAAACCGTATCTTTCCAAGGAGCTAATAAGCTGTATCAGGACCGAACTGCGTATTCACTGAATCGCGTCAGCTCAGCGCGAAGTACCGGGGATGAGCCAACAGACTTATCTCCCGAGGCATGTTAAGCACGGCCCACGAAACCGGGATCACGCGATCTTTCTATTCAGCCAATCGATAATCACCTGATTCACCTCGGCTGGTTTTTCCTGCTGCGTCCAGTGACCACAATCCATCACCGTGTATTTTTCCAGGTCGCTGATAAAGTCTTCCATTCCATCGGCCGAAGAAGGTGGCAAGATCACATCATGCTCGGCACCGATATAGAGGCTGGGGACTTCGATGCGCGAGGCGGCATTGGCCATGATGGCACCCATCTTGGGAATTGCCCGATACCAGTTGAGACCGCCGGTAAACCCAGTCGCCTCAAAGGTCTCGGTGAAATACTGCATCACTTCCTCCGGCAGAAAAGGAGTGCCGGGAAGCTCCTCTCTTTGGATGATAGCCAGCAGATCCATCTGCCGTTCGGCCGAATCTTGCGGCAGTTTGGCGAATGCTTCCTTATCCCAGATGCCGCCACGACTCAGCATAAAGTCAAAAGAGTGGCGCACGTCTGCTTCTAGAATGGCTTCTGCCTGACCCGGTGGCATGAAGGTGGCTATGTAGTAATTCGGCGACATGACGATCAGCGAGGGTTCACTGTCGGTGACCGCCGGCAGAGAAGCGGGGCGATTGGCGGGAGTATTGAGCCCGATAATTCCGGAGCAACGATCTGGGTGCAGCACGGCCATGGCCCAGACCACGGCACCACCCCAATCATGACCACAGAACACGGCCCTATCGATGCCCTTGGCGTCCAATAATCCCGCCAGATCATCGCAAAAAATTTGCATGTCATATTCGCTGGGGTCATCCGGGCCACCGGTTAGTCCGTAACCGCGCTGATCCGGTGCGATCGCATGATAGCCGGCCAGACTGACCGCATCAATCTGTGAGCGCCAGCTGAAGGCCAGCTCTGGAAAGCCATGACAGAAGACGATGGCAGGGCCGGTTCCCTTCTCGTAAACCGCCATGTTGATACCGTTGGTTGCAACAAAACTAGGTACCGGCATCATCGGCGCCGGTCTAACCCCCTTGCTATCAGCCCCTAGTGCAAGCATTGGATACACAGCAGCTGCTAGCCCGGATACGGCAGAGGTTTTTAAAAATCGTCGACGGTCTACTGACATGGTTTCACCTGTGATTCGTTAAGTCGGGGAAACTGAAGTTATTACAAATGAGGGAAAACTAAAAGGCCTAATTGGTTCGAGGCAGCTGCACTGGGGTTGGATGTTATAGCCGCTTGATCGGGTTCGGGTTCTTAGCTGAAAAAAGCAAAGTCTTCCGTATTTACAAACGGAAACAGCTGAGCCGAGGCACTGTTTTCGAAGCCCAGGTAGCGGCGCAAGGACTTGTGCACGTGGGCGGGTTTGATAATAACTCCATCGAAATCATCGCATTGCAGATTGGCAGGATTGATCTTCAGCGACTTAAGTGCTTACAGGCAATAAAATAAAAACCAGGTCTGGCCCGCTTCTATTCAAACCAGCAAACCGGCAATCGCGCCGGTCATACAGGTAGCCAGCGTGCCGGAGATGAGTGACTTGGGCGCGAGTGTAACAATCTCCTTTGCGCGCTCGGGACACATGCCAGTTAATCCAGCGATCATAATCCCGAGGCTGCCGAAATTGGCGAAGCCACAAAGCGCATAAGTGAGAATAATCGTGGTTCTTTCAGACAGCGCTCCTGCCGGCAGGTCCGCCAACGCGAAAAAGGCCAGCAACTCGTTTAGCGCAGTTTTGATTCCCATCAGACTGCCGGCTAGCTGTGCTTCCTGCCACGGAATACCCATCAACCACACCACTGGTGCAAATACATAGCCAAACAATCCTTGTAAGGTGACTGGTCCGGCAAAGGGCGAAGGCAACAATGAAAGAATACTGTTTAGAAACGCAACCAGTGCCACCAGTACCAGCAACATGGCGCCCACGTTGACCATCAACTTGAGACCATCGCTGGTACCTTTAGTTATGGCGTCCATCAAACTGAGGTATTGCGTAGAGAGTGTAACTTCCAAATTTCTTGATTCTCCCTTCGCTGGCACCATGATTAATGCCAGCATGATGGCGGCGGGGGCGCTAATCGCTGAGGCCGTAAGAATATGCCCGAGGGCATCATCGATCACGTCCTGCAATAACACCGAATACAACACCATGACAGAGCCGGCAATGGTAGCCATACCGCAGGACATCACCACGAATAATTCGCTACGAGTAAGCACTCTTATATAGGGTCTGATCAGAGCAGGCGATTCCACCATACCGATGAATATATTCGCTGCCGCACTCAGGCCCACTGCTCCACTTACACCGAGACTGCGCTGCAACACGATTGAAAAACCTTTCACGATAAGTGGCAATATACGGTAGTGCCATAGAATGGCTGATAGCACAGTGAAAAACAAAATCAATGGCAGGATTCGAAAAGCCAGAATAAGGTTAGCTCCCGCATCATCAATTGGGTACGGGTAAGCTATGTTGGCAGGATCACCACCGAGGTAACCAAACACAAATCGCGTCCCGGTTTCAGTTGCATTGACGATGGCAGTCACGCCAGAATTGATTCCTGATAGTAGCTGCTGCACCAATTGAACTCGAAATACAATAAATGCAAAAACAAACTGCAGTCCCAGACCAGCAATTAGCAGTTTCCAATTTGGCATGCGCCGCCTTTCGCTAAGCGCTACCGCGATAGCTATAAAGACGAATATCCCTAGCAAGGCCTGTAGATAAAGCAAAGAATTAGTCCAATTATTATTCGAAGTTAGAAGACCCTAAGGTCGCAGCAAATAGTTTCACGATCAACGCACCTAATGCAAGCGATTAGCGGTTGTTATCAGGTAACATACCGGACATATGAATAGTGATACTCTATCGCAATGCAACTCGATACTCAGGTGACTCCAATGTATTTCCCCGAAGCTGGCCAGTCTTCGGTACTCCGTTTGGGACTACAACCATTAGCCATGCAGGACTGGATAGTGGTGGACAATGATCTGCCCCTGTTCCATCGACATAAGCTGGAGCAGAAACGGCTGCATTTCGAAGAGGTTTATCAAGAATTACCCGAATCATTGCCCGCACAGAAAGAGTTTTGTGAGCTGCTGCTTCAACATTTACTAATCCATCACGCCGATGCATATAGTGTTCGTGAAGGGGTGCTAATTCACACAGCATCTCAACTCAATTGGGAAGCAAGCACGTCCAGCCTCTGGCAAGCATCAATATGGATTCAGGAGGATATCTGTATTCTTGAGTCGGCTGACAGGCAGTACCGTCTGGCCGCTGCCAGCGTTTGCTCTCCTTCTAACTGGAGCTTAAAAGACAAAATTGGCCGAAGCATTGATGTGATACATGGCCCGGTTCCTGGTTATCAGGATCAACTCTCGAACAGGGTAGTTCGATTACTCGACGGCATAAAACCCGGCAAACCAGTACGGCGGTTCAACTGGTCGATTCAGCACGGCCATGAATTGTTTTGGCGAGCAGATGCAAATGCCGGGAATAAACTTGATGCCAAGTACTGGCGTGTGGAAAGACAGACACTGCTGCGCCTGCCGGAAACCAATGCCATCGTCTTCGGAATTCGAATCTTCTTGCACAGTTTTGAAATCATGCGACAACACGCCGAATTTAACAACAATATCAACGCCATAATTGATCGACTTCCCACTGACCAGATCAAGTATAAGGGTCTTCAATAAAATTAATTCAGATAATCCGCACTACCTGATTCAATGGTTTGCAATTTAGTTAGCGATCCTCGATCTACTACTTATATGAAGCCAGTTTTTGCTATCATTGCTGATTGCATTTTAACTGATTTTTCGCGGTAGCTAAAAAGGTGCACCTATGTTTAGTCTGAAGTATCCGCTCTCCAAAATTATCCACCTCATCGCTTTTACAGTTATTTCATTCTCGACACTGGTACTTCTACCACTACAACGTGCCCAGGCGCAGACAGTAGTGAGGGTCAATACCTCATTGGGTGAATTCTCGATTGAGCTGTTCGATGAGATTACGCCAGTAACCGTGAACAACTTCCTCAATTACGTTACCTCCGGTAGATACAATGGCACCGTAGTGCATCGCTCCGTGGCTGGTTTTATTGTTCAGGGAGGCTGGCTAACATTTGACGAAGCGTCCAGCACTTTCTCCCCCATCGACACCGACCCGACCATAGTCAACGAATTTAAAGTCTCAAATACCCGAGGCACTATCGCTATGGCGAAACTCGGTGGTGATCCTGACAGTGCCTCCAATCAGTGGTTCATCAATTTGGCTGACAACAGCAGCAACCTGGACTTTCAAAACGGTGGATTTACCGCATTCGGCGTAGTGCTGGGCAATGGAATGGAGGTGGTTGATGCCATCAACGCCTTATCACTCACTAACGTGGTAGCTGGTTACGCCCCATTCCCACTCATTGATTTTGACGGAATCACACTGACCAACGCTAATCTCGTCAACATAGAAATGTCTGTAGTGGACGATCTTGCAGACGCACCGAATGTCTTCGACGAAGCCACTGGCCTGCTCAACCTACGTGTCGATGCGGGCGCCTCAGGAGTAATAGCTCTGTCGTTCTCGATATTCTCGACCGAGCCCGCGGTGGTAATTCAGGCAATCGCTGACAGCGTCGAAAGTATAGGCAGCGCTGCCGAAGGCTATGCCACATTCGATGCAGCCAGTGGCAGTTTATCGCTGCCGGAACTGGTAATTAATGGTGTGGTGGCTTATCGCAATCTGGTGTTTGTATTAATAGATGCGGATCAGTTATTGTTTGAACTCAATTCATTTGAGGAGTAAAGCGGAACAGACCATTTTTATGAATAATGTGATCCATCCCTGTTCCGACGTGCGAAAAGACGGACGAAATACCTGTCCTCGCCCGTCTTTCTGTTCAAGCATTTATGCAACTGTCTTTAGGGATTTAAACCTCTAAGGTATCAGGCGCGGAATAAACCTGGTCATGCCCTGAATCGGACCCACTTCGCCGGCGTAAACCACGCCGTTACGATCAACCGTCACCCCCTCACCCATGGAACCGACGCCACCCATACCGGAGGCACGATCGGGGGAAACATGCTCGCGCACGTAGTACAGCACTTCACCGGTGCGTGCGTTGCCGACTCTCAGCCCTTTTCTCCAACCGGGGTTGTAGTTTGGATCTGACTCGGAGTCGATGGCGTACAGCATGTCGGTGTTGGGATCGATGAACAGGCCACTGATGCGGCTGAACTGATACCAGGTATCCAGATGTTCACCGTCTTGGGTGAAGATCTGAATGCGGGAATTACCACGGTCTGCGACGAACAGACGTCCCTGAGAATCCATCGCCAGTGAGTGCGGTGAACGGAATTGGCCGTCCTCGAAACCCCATTCACCGAAGCTCTTAATAAAGGTACCGTCTGGTTCGAACATGGAGATGCGACTCTTTGAGGTAGGGCCAGGCTCGTCCTGAAATTGAGCGCCGTGGGTATCGGCCACATAGATCGTGCCATTGGGCGCGATCAGCACATCATTCGGCGCGTCGAAATGAGTCGGTGGATCGCCGGCTTCGCCACCGGTACCAAGCGTCATCAACAACTCGCCTTCAGGGCTGAATTTTAATACGGTATGGCCTTTGCCGGCGGCATCAGGATTCGCTTCCAGCTCACGCGCATTCGCTGCACGGGCATCCACCACCCAGATATTGCCTTCGCTATCCACATCCATCCCGTGGGGCCAGATCATCAAGCCGGCGCCGAAACTCTGCACCACGTTACCATCGGGATCCAGCTTGACGATTGGGTCTACATCGGATGTAGCACAGGAGTTAGTGCCGCAGCGATCCCCGGCCCAGACATGAATACCGTCGACGTCGATATTGACCGCACTCACCGAACCCCAGCTGCGACCATCGGGTAAGGTACCGAAATTGCGCTGGGTTTCATAAGGATTGGGTAGATTATTGATTGGTTCCTGATCCGCATGGGCTGCCGGCTGTATCGCTCCGCGTTGCGCCACTGCCGTGGTAGACAGCAACGACAGTAGCACCGCCGTCAGACCCGCTTTAAGGATGAAATGAGCTCCCGCTGCAGGACCCGTTTTATTAGTTTTGTTCATCATTTACCTCGTAATAACTACTTTAAATTGTTCTTGATAGGCTGAATATGTTGGGCGGAACCTGAGAACATGGACTCTCGCTGGTGACTTGTCAAGATGAGGTGCCCACGGCCGCTTACACCGAATTAAATGGGCTGGCGCTCTGGACTGGGGCCGGTGGGCTGTTTATGCTCTGCTCAACGTCTGGCCTGGCACAATCTATTGTTGGCTGTGCGCCGACAATAAAATGAATAAGGAGCGCAGTACCATGCAAAAACCCCAGTCTCTATTTTTTAACTACCTGCTCAGAGCAGCCACCCTGCTGCTGGTTGTGCTGGGTAGCTGTAGCCCCGACAATCAGCCAGCCACCGAATCTGCCCAGGCACCCACGGCTGTACAACAGTCAGCACCGGCAGCTCCCGCTCCGTCAGCCGAGGGTTTGTTCGTCTCACCAAGCCACTGGATTAATACCGACCCCATCGGTGATGGTGAGCCTGCTGTCAGCGCCGAGTTATTGACGGCAGTAAACACAAATCCTCAGCAATGGCTGCAATACGGGGGTGATTTCAGAAATTTCCGGCACTCTCCGATCGAACAGCTGTCTCCTGAGAATGTAGACAACTTGCAGTTCGCCTGGGGCTTTCCCACCGGCACAATGGGCCAGTTCGCCGTCTCCCCGGTGGTCTATGACGGCATCATGTACATCACCTCTTCCTATAATCGCCTGTTTGCGTTGGATGCCCGCAACGGCGATCTATTCTGGCGTTATGATCATGAGCAACCAGCAGATCTACGGATTTGTTGCGGACCAGCCAATCGGGGGGTGGCCATCGTCGGTGACAAGGTGCTAATGGCCACATTAGATGCCCACCTACTGGCATTCGACAGAAAGTCCGGCGAAATACTCTGGGACACGGAAATCATCGAATACAATCGCGGCTTCAGTGCCACCTCCGCGCCGCTTATCGTGAAGAACATGGCCATCATTGGCATTGCCGGCGGTGAATTCGGCGTGCGTGGCTTCTTCGATGCCTACGATGTGGATACCGGTGAGAGGGTCTGGCGCCATTACACAGTGCCAGCCGCAGGCGAACCCGGCGCGGAAACCTGGTCAGGTGACTCGTATCAGACCGGTGGCGCACCGGCGTGGACCATCGGCGCCTATGATCCAGAACTGGATACGCTGTACTGGACCACCGGCAATCCCTCTCCCGATTGGAATGGCGATTCCAGATTGGGAGACAACCTTTACTCCGACAGTGTCTTGGCCATCGAACCCGATACTGGTGAGATGAAGTGGTACTTTCAATTCACACCACACGATGTCTGGGACTATGACGGTAACACCCACCTGTTCCTGGTAGATCTGGCAGTCGAAGACGAAACCGTCAAGGCGCTGGTGCAGGCCAACCGCAATGGTTTCTTCTACGCCATCAATCGCGAGACTGGTGAATTTATCCGAGCCACCAATTATTTGGAACAACTCAATTGGGCCACCAGCATGGAACCTAGCGGCAGACCTATCGTTAATCCTGAGGCAACGCCAACAGAAGAACCCACCATGCGAGTTTGTCCCGGGGTGATGGGTGGCATGAACGGCGCGGTTTCCGGCGCGCTCAATCCGGACCTCGGACTGGTCTACATACCGGTGATCGAAAGCTGTCAATTACTGCAGAAAGGCATCGGCGTGCATGTTGAAGGTTTGCAGTATACCGGCGGCACACCAATCCCTGCGGATGCGTTGGACGCATCCGCCTACGGACACATCACCGCCATTGATTATCAAACGGGGGAGGTGCGCTGGCGCTTCATGGATCCGGAACCGATGATGGCTGGTACATTGAGCACCGCCGGTGGCCTGGTGTTCACGGGTAGTCAGACGGGTCATGCGATTGCCATCGATGGCGCAACCGGTGAAGAATTGTGGCGCTTTAAACTGGGTGGAGGTATCCGTAGCCAACCCATCGCCTATCAAATAGATGACGAGAGCTACGTTGCAATCGGCACCGGAAACTTTGCCGGCATTGCTTCATTCGTCGGCGCTAATGTGGAGATCCCTGAAGGCGGTCATTTGTATGTGTTTAAACTCAGTAACTAGAACAAGAAATTAGCCATGCTACACGCAGGAAGATCATGCGAAGTAAATTGATTTATATAATCTTCGCAATCGGCGTCTTAATGGCTGGTACCGTGCTAGCCATCTGCCTGGCAGAACCGGTTGCAAATTCAGGTGGCATGGCGCATCCGCAGATTCCAGGAATGCAGTCCGGTGGAGATGGGGCGGCACGCATTGAGCACATCGGCTATCTCGCCTTCGCCTTTCACTGCCTGTTACTTTCTTTGATTATCTGTCTCTGCTCTTTGGGGGTTGCCGAACACCGCCGTAGCCGTGAATTCATGCTGTATATGGGTGGCACCCTGTGTCTCATGCTGGTGGTGTGCTGGCAGATGTACAGCGGTCATCAGCAATTTTTGCAGACCGGCACCACCGCATACTTCATGGGCTTCCCTCTCGCTACCTCGTGGCAGGTCTATGGCACCTGGCTGGGCGCCATACCCCTCATCCTTATTTACACCCTTGGCTTCCGCAAATACATCTACACCGTCGAAGACGAAGAAAAATTCGAGCAGCTTCTAACCGAGATGAAAGAAAACCCGGAGAAGTAGCCAGATGGAAGCCTATCGACAAGAGATTATTATTGGCGCCGTCGCGGTGTATATGACTTTTTGTGTGCTGACTGGCCTCTGGGCGATGAAGCGCACCAAGAACACCAGCGACTTTTTTATTGCCGGGCGCGGACTAGGTCCTATTGTGGTAGCCCTGGCGCTTTTCTCCAGCACCCTCAGCGGCTTCGGCTTCGTCGGTGGCCCCGGCCTGGTTTACTCGATCGGCGTCAGTTCCTTCTGGATGGTGGTTATCTCGTCCACCGGTTACGCGGTGGGATTTTTCCTGGTGGCTAAACGTATACGCATGATTGCCGAACTGAGGAACTGCATTTCCCTGCCGGATATAGTGGCGGCTCGCTATGGCAGCGAAGCGGTGAGATTTTTGATTGCCATCACAATCGTGCTAGGTGTCATGGGTTACCTGGCGACCCAGATACTAGCCATGGCGCTGGTGATGCAGGCAATTCTCTCCGGTACCACCCTGTTCGCCGATATCGGCCTGGTGGCTTGCGTGCTGATTTCTTCTACCGTGTTGATCTTCTATTGCGTCACCGGCGGCATTATCGCCTCGGTTTATACCGACGTGGTGCAAGGCGCCATCATGATGATCGCCGGTGCCTTGATTCTGTTCACCGCCATGTCCGTGTTTGACGGTGGTCTGCAGGAAGCCACCTCCATCATCCTGGCCGATGATTCCGAAGCGATGATGCCCTACGGCGCGGCTGGCATCATGGCTTCGCTTGGATGGTTTTTCGTTTTTGGGTTGGGTTTAGCCGGACAGCCGCATCTGATCACCAAGATGATGATGAATCGAAATATCGCCGACAACCGCAGCATATTCCCCATGGCACTGCTGGGTTATATCATGGCGGCGCTGCTGTGGGTTTCCATCGGCGTGGTCATGCGCGCCGCCGTGATCGACGGTGTTATTGATCCATTGGCCCAGCCCGATGACGCTGTCTCGGTGTTCCTGTCGATCTTCGCCAGCCCGCTACTGGCAGGCA
>JADFOC010000392.1 GCA_022563075.1 Pseudomonadota bacterium | reverse complement strand
AAGTTAACCGATATCCGCAGTACTTATCCGTTTAGCACCCGCAACTTCCTGCGCTTCACCCTGCAATACTCTGACCATGAACGCGATCAGGGTCTGTATCTCTCTTCGGTGCAGAGTCGCAGCAAGGAACTCACCACTCATTTGTTGTACGGCTATAAGGTGAACGCCGCCTCTCGCTTCTTCACCGGTTACTGCGACGCCGGCGTCCACAACCACAGCGACGACTCCATCGAGCATACCAATCGCACGTTTTTCGCCCAATTCAGCGATGCCTGGCAACCCCAGCCCGTATACTTCATGAAAACTGCGGCCCAGCTCTACTGCCAAACCAGCAAGACTTTCTTTGCGCTGCAATCTTCACCGTCAACACATCTCTCCTGACTCTAGAGCCCGTGTTAACACCAGCTTTGCAAACCTTTGGCAGTTCTGTACGTCTCATAGTTAAACCAGCGAGAAGTTCTAATGAGGAAAGCCGCTATTTACCAGATCGATGCTGTGCAGCGGTCCAATCAGCTTGCCCTAAAAGCTGACCGGGCCCTGGCCAGACAGGCAGGCGGCGGTGACCGAGAGGCTTTCCGAAAAATCGTGGATGCCAACAAGCAGCGCATGTTTACGGTTGCCCGCAGTGTGATGCAGGACGCTTCGCTGGCCGAGGATGTGGTGCAGGAAGCGTTTATCAAGGCTTACAATGCGTTGCCCGATTTTCGTGGCAATTCGCTGCTCTCTACCTGGTTGTATCGAATCACCTACCTGTCCGCAATCGATTTGAACAGACAACAGATTCGTCACCTGAAATTGGCCACCGCGACGCCTGTCGATGAATATGTGGTAGACGAAAGCGTAACCGGTCGCAGCGAAAATATTGTCGAGTCACGGCAAACCCAGCGCCGCATAGACCATGCACTGACTAAGCTAAGTCCGTTTGAGCAAACCGTTTTTAGCTTGCGTCACCTGCAAAATTTTAAACTTCGGGAAATCGCGCTGGTGGTGGATCGATCCGAAGGGACGGTCAAAAATATTCTGTTCAGGGCAATACGAAAAATGCGCGATCATCTTGAAAGCGCGCAGATTTCATTGCAGGAGATTGAAAAATGTTGAGTTGCGATTCATGCCAAATCCTGATGGCAGATGCACTGTACGAGCAGTTAGATGCTCTGCACGAAAACAGGATGCGCGATCATCTGCAGGGCTGTGCAGATTGCCAGGCGATCATGCAAGAATTGGCCAAGGCCAATGAGCACTTAATCGCGGCAGGTCTCAGCAGCGGGATTTTCAGCGACATACCGGAACCAGCCGCTCTCGACGGCATCTGGGACCAGCTTGAAGCGTCGCTGGACAAAATAGATGCGGCACGCTTTCGACAATCCCGAACATGGGGAATTACCCCGTTAGTAGCGACGGCTACAGCCATTGCTGCCAGTGTGGTTCTCTTCATTTCGGTGAACCTGGTAGATCGGCCCACTGGCGAGTCGCCACCAGAGATTGTTGCTGGCCAATTGATTAGTCCGGCGCTGATGGATTATTTGAACCGAGCCCAGGTGATGCTGTTACTGGTGGCTAACGCCGAATCAGACAACGTCTCAATTATCCCAATTAATAATTCTTTCGCCAGAGACATGGCTTTAGAAGCCAGTTTCCTGAACACGAGTATGGATGACAGCCTCAAGTCGGGACAGCGCAAATTGTTAAGGGACGTCGAATTCCTGTTATTGCAGATAGCCAATCTGGATGAGTCCAACATGGCACAAGGAGTTGCCTTGTTGCAGAGCTATCTGCAACAGAACAGCGTCCTGTTTAAAATCAGATTACTGGAGATGCGAGATCAGCAAGTTGTGATCTAAGGCGGCTCCCTCACGTGAGGTATGCAACATGAAACATAGACATCTATTACTACTCGTTCTCGGTGTTTGCTTGACGGTAACGGCCCAGGTTTTTTCGCAGGAACAGGACAATCTGGACTATCGCTCAGGCTATGGCCTGGTGCTGGATCAAAATTGGGGAGAAGTCCAAAACTACTTTACCGAGTTTCAGAGTAACTGGCCCGAAAGCGCCTGGGCTGATGATGCCGCGTTTTGGAATTGTTACGCCATCGAGCAAGCCGGTACTCAGGATGACCAGCACTTCATGTGCTATCGGGAATTTATCGGTAGTTGGCCCGACAGCACCTGGGTGGCCGATGCGCGCACCAAGCTGGCAGTATTGGGCTCGCGCCTGGCTTCTCGCGGTCTTTCCGAATATTTGTTGCGCATAACAGACGACTTTGACTTTGATGCAGATGTGGACTCCGACTCCAATTCTAGAACTCACTCTTATCCCTATTCTTACTCCGACCTAGCCAGAACTTACTCTGACGACCTAGCCAGAACGGTAGAAGAACTCATGGATAGGGCGGAAGAGGCATTGGAGAGGGCTCGCTCCTCGCAATTAGTTTACCAGCTTCCCGATCTGCCTGATTTGTCCACCTTGTCTGAATTGTCTTCCTTGTCTGGCATCGGCCAACAAGCAAATTTGCGGGAGCTGAGAAACAATGTGAGGCAG
Source organism: Pseudomonadota bacterium (assembly GCA_022563075.1). GTDB lineage: Bacteria > Pseudomonadota > Gammaproteobacteria > Pseudomonadales > Pseudohongiellaceae > UBA9145. Next base: position 586 of record JADFOC010000392.1, on the reverse strand, counting down.
TTACAGAGAAACCTTAATCGCAGCAGATATGGCGCCCGCAGTCCGTCAAGAAGTTCGGCTGACAATGAACTGCTCACCGTCATGGCCGCACTGCGGGATAACGAAAGGGCCTCCGAGATCCTCATCGAGCGACTAAATCGCAGCGATAGTCCTGATCTAAGGCGCCGTATCGTCTTGTTGTTGGAAGATTTAACCGGCGAGAACGTCACCGCCGCGCTGGTGGCCGTGATCAACAACGACGAATCTGACGACGTGCGCAACGATGCGATCCTGGTATTGCTGGACAGAAATACTGAAGACTCACGGGACTTATTACTGCGCATCGCCGCCGACCCGGATTACCCGGTGTCGGTGCGAGGCGAAATTCTCGATGCGATGGTTGACTGGGATCACGATCTGGCGGTAGAGACTCTGTCAGCCGTGCTGAGAGATGATGCGGATATCGCCCTGGTGGCAGAAGCCGCCGATTCGCTTTCGGACATCGGCAGCGAGGCGGCGCTGTCCGCGCTCATGGATGCGCACCGGCGCATAGATAATCTTGCCATTCGCCATGAGATCCTGGAAGAAATCGCCGACGTCGACTCCC
>JADFOC010000391.1 GCA_022563075.1 Pseudomonadota bacterium | reverse complement strand
ATTCGTCGGTTGTCCGAGCGCGGCTGATCTTGTCTGACATCATGTAGCCAGGAATTCCCGTGTAGCTGACAATTCCAGAGGTATGCGTCAGTAAATGTTCAATGGTGATCGCCTAGGCCGGATCCGATGGATAATTCGGCAAGTAATTATCGATTGTGTCTTCAAGCTTGAGCTTGCCTTGCTCTTGCAACAAGAGAATAGACGTAGAAGTGAACTGTTTCGTTATAGAGCCTAGGCGAAACACCATATCTGGCCGCAATGGAATGTTCAATTCAACATTCGCTAAACCCTTGGCGCCCCGATACAGAGTTTCGCCATTCCTGACTACAATGAAAGCGGCGCCAGGCATATCATCGACATAAGCTGCTTGCACAATACTGTCGATTTGCGCGGTTAGATCAGTTTGTGCATAGAGACCAGGAAGGATCGATACAAAAAATATTGCCAGTGCAAATTTCAGGACGTGTTGGTTCATCATTGTTATCTCTTGTTGACTTATTGACGCAATCGGAAAGCTAAGGGGCTAGAGTAACTTGACCGGGACGAATGCTCAAAGACAAAATTATACCGACCCTATGGATTCACAATACACCGGGGACCCTATTGTTCATCTTAACTCCTCTCTCGTGTCTATTTCCGCCCGCCTGGCGCCGGTCAATAAACCGATCATCGAATAATTGCCCTCATGACAGGCGTATTCGTAAATATGTTCACCCGCTTTGCGGCGCTGGATGGTGCGTTCAGTCGTGAATGGACGAGTGTAAGCTTGTGGATCAACTATGGTAAAACTGTACAAGATTTCATTTTCATTCACAGGGGTAAACCACTCGGTCAATTCAAATTCTTCTGACAGCGGCAGCCCCATGAAACCGATTGACTGTTCCAGCCGAAAATTGATCGTGCGTACCACCAGCGTGTCGCCCTCCCAGTGACCGACGGAATCGCCTGACCAGTAGTCGAGACCGTTATCGCGATGACTGCCGTTTAGACGGACTATACGCGCGTCGTGAATCATTTCCGTCATGATCATCACGTAGTCTTCGGTTTGCACAATCTGTAGATTCGCATTCCACGGCGTCGGATACAGCGAGCCAACCGCCAAGCCACCCAGGCAGCGCCCGTCGGCAGACTCGGGGCCGTCGTAACTGCTAACTCCCATAAGGGTGCGCCTCTGGCTGGTGTAACTGATGAAGCCCACTTGCAGTGGCACCCTGCCATCGGGTGGATCGATGATCACCGAGGTGCGGTATTCACCGTTTACCCTGGTCAGTGAATTTCTCTTAGCGGCGAAGTTAAAGTCTGCTCGAAAACAGGATCGGGGTGCCGGCTTCGGGTGCGCCACGATCGGGATCCAGTGGCGCTTCGAGAGACCAGTTTGCTTCGCGCATAGCGTGTTCCACCTGCAACGCTTCTGCTTCGGTATAGGCGCGTTTTTCGCCAAGATCGGCAGGTCGCTCAAAGGGCGTGCTGGTGCCGAAATACCAGATGCCCTGCAGGTCGGGCTGGCCGTGCTCAGTTCTTGGCGTGGACCATTCCGATTCGGCAGCCTTGGCTACATAAGCTGTTAGCACTAAAAGCAATAATGTGCAGCTGAAAATACCTTTGCTATGCAACAGTCCTGGATCCTTACTCATTGTTTTGTCCTTGAGGTGTTGATTTTGACTATTGGGATAGAATATCTGTTAGTTCCTTAACCCGAGATTAATTGAAACGCATTAAGACGCAGCGTTGGTCTTGATAAGATGTGAATAGGAGACCTGAGCCGATAAACCCCTAAACAGTGCAAAAACAGACCTGACCCTATAGACTCCTTATTGGCATTACGGGTTACAGTAGTTTGATCAAATTTCGGACTGGCCATAGATGAAAGGGAGTCCGCGTAGAGCCACTGTATTTTTGCTCTGACCCCATTGAATTTTTTCCCAAGAGGGATTGTCATGCAGATGGTAAAAAAAATAGTCGTTATAGCGCTATGTCTGCTGCTTATACCGGTCACCGCGATCGTCACCGCAGCCGCCAAGCAGCGTTTTGCCGACGGTCCCAATCGGGTGTTCTCCGGTGGCCCGCTGGTAGGCGGTGAACTGCACACTGGTGCGGAGCCAGATTGGAGTTTCGTCAGTGAGATACCCACGATCGAGATGCAATTATTGGATCCACCCCAGTCGCGGCGCATCTGGACAGCGGAATACGATGGCAAACTCTATGTCTGGTCGGGGTATATGGGTACTACCGTGGGGCGCCTGTGGAAACGATGGCCGCGACAGGCCGAACGGGACGGCCGTGCGGTGCTGCGTATCGATGGTAAACGCTACCAGCGTCAACTGCTGCGCATTGAATCGGGTGACATACTCGATGGTATTAGCGCTGCCATCACCGACAAGTACCCTTCGCGGACCACCAGGGCTGCGGTCGAAGCAGGCGATGTCTGGGTTTTCGAGGCGGCACCGCGGAACTAGCGGTTAAAGAAGCCTTTAGCTGGTTAAAAAGAAGCCCTTAGCTGGTCAATAAGAAGCCCTTAGCGAGTAAATGGGCGGCCCTCAGCTAATCAATTAGGAGTCAATGCATGAAATTCTTCTACTGGTTTATTGCCCTCGCGCTGGTTGCTACCGTACTGGCAGTTCTGTTCGTTCCCGGTGCGGACGATCTCGTAGAGCAAACGTTTCAGCGATATCTGGGACGCGCCGCACGCTAGAATCTATTCGGGTCAGGGTAGTTGAAAGGTCGGGGCCAGGACAGATACTGGACAACCGCTATTAGCGGGGATACCTTTCACTGTACCTAATCAGTCAACCCATACCACCTGGATAGACGCCGTTCCGGAATAAGAATAAGGAGAACTCCATGAATAAACACATCAGATTCCTGCTCATTGCACCCTTGCTCACCCTCTCCACTGGGTTATTGGCTCAGACTGACCAGTCCTACGCCACCTACATCACCGAGGAGCAGTGGCAGATGGTGAACGAGCTGCCGGGTGTGGATCGACAGCTTGTCAGCCGGGACATCGGCAAGCTGAACCTCTCGGTTGGCATCATTCACCGGGGAGCCGTGGCCAGAGCCAGTGGTAGAAGCAATCCAAATCCCGCGCGACCCTGTGGTGTGACCAGCACTAACCGCAACAGCAT
>JADFOC010000390.1 GCA_022563075.1 Pseudomonadota bacterium | reverse complement strand
GTAAGTCGACCAGGCGATGAATGATACGTCAGGAAACTAAGATTGAGCCAACTAGTGCGTCAGCGAATAAATCAGGTAATTGATGCCCAGTTGATAAGCTGAGTTGGCATACTGGGTGGGATACCAGGGATCGTAGGTATGTTCCCAGCCATCACCCATATCTGAATTCCAGTTGATCAACACCATGATACGGCCATCATCGTCCAAGATTACGTGATTGCTGGCGACATCGATTCCAGCCTGGCCACGGCCGCGGATGCCGCCACGTCCAGGAATCATTTGCGGACCATCGATGTCATAGAAAGTGTGAAATATTTCGTGACTGGAATTCAGCTCAATTAACTGTCGATCTGGAAATATTCGCGAGAAGTCACTATAGAAAGCATCCCATTGCCGCTGCCCCCAAAAATCGTCGATCAGCAGGAAGCCTCCGCGCAATAGATATTCACGCAGGTTGTCGATCTCCCTGGGTGACAGCGACAAGCCGCCGTTGCGGCCCATCTCCAGGGCATAAAGAAAGGGATAATCGAAAATCTCTTCGTCATCGAAGCGCAGCACGATCGGTTTACTCATGACCCTGACATTGGTAAGTCGCGCCACACCACGCAGAAAGTTCTCATCTGCCGCTGGAAAATCGGTCAACCAGGTGCCTCCGTAAAAGCCGCCTCCGTAATAGCTGTCGTAGCGAATTCTGACGAAAGCAAACTCGCCGGCGCTGTCGTACAAGTCTGGTTGGTCCACCTGCGCGAGGAGGGGAGTGGCAGGACTGATGACGAAGACAGCTATTAGTAGAAGGATGTGCTTCATGGCGTTCGGGTTAACCAGAGTTTGAAGTATAGGACTGGAAATGACTGAATACACCGCTGCAGAGATTCCCTAGTGTCTATCGACAAGGCTCAGAGATCAAGCTATTGTCAGAACTTGGCTAACTACGCGGTCATTTCTTTCGAGGTACTCGCCATGCGGCGACGGTTGCGGCTGACTAAATGTCTTTTCCTGCTGGCTTGCTTGCAAGCTCAGTTGCCGCTTGTGGCCGCAGAAGACACATTGATTGCTGGCGGCACCGACTTGCTGCGGCAGCTACAAAATTATCAGGCTCTCCTGGAAGACCTGGAATCTGAATTCGGACCCTATCACATAAGCCTGTTGGAACCACTCGATAGCATGGAGGAGCTGTGGCTCGAGCAGGGTGATTTTCAGCGAGTTGCCGAGCTACAGAATCGACAACTGCAGGTGATACGCACCGTGCTTGGTTTGCAACATCCGGATCTGGTTCCCAGGCTACGGGCCATCATCACTAATCAGATGCGACTGGGGAACTGGGAGCGAATATCGGACCATCTGCTACATATTCGCAATCTACTCAGTTCCGATACCGATGTTGCGAGGCAAGACGTGTTGCAAGCCATAGATGACCAGGCTTACTGGCATCTCAGCCGTGTCTATCTCGACAAACCGGGGCAGCGTGCGCGAAATTTGATGGCGGCGAGGGAGCTCTTCGACGAAATGGAAAAATTGGCAGAAGACAGCTTCGGGGAGGATAGTCCGCAAATGATACCCTGGTTATACAAACAAGCGGTCAATAAATACCAACTGGTTGAATTTCTGAATGCCTCTGGTGGACTGGGATCCGACACCATGCGACGACTGATTCGTGAGGATGGCATGGCAAAGTTGCAGCTGTATGCGCCGCGTAGCTTTTTCCCGTGGGATACGAGTTTTATTCCGATTATCGATGGCGACAAGCCAATCGGCGAAGCCTACCTGCGTGAGGGTCTCAATCTTGTGGTGCGTATTCGAAGCATTGCCGAAGCGCAGGGAGACCTTGAAGCCGAGGCTATGGCAATTATATATCATGGCGATTTTCAGTTACTGATGGTTCAGGGACGGGGCCTGCGTAAATATCGGGAGGCCAGGGAGAAACTGCAGAGCGCCGGTATTTTAGAAACCAGAATTGAGGAATTTTTCAACCAACCTACGCCTATTCCCGTTGACCGATATTTCTCGAAACTCGAAGACGCCATCGCCTACCAGCGGAGCAGCTTGAATCAAATCGGTCCTATAGCCAGTGAGATTGTTCATCTGGGTGTGTTTTCGGCCTGGAATGAATCTGTGCCTGCAACCCAATTGCCGGTGCAGGACGATCCGTTCTGGAACTTAAACCTCTCCTATAACCAGATCGATTTGAAGTTTTCAATTAGTTCGCGCGGCGGCGCATCATCGACTAAAGTCATCGGCTCCGTTCCAGACGAAACGTCAGTACGCAGCGAAGCACGCAGAGCGGTTCGGGACATGCAATTTCGACCGGCGATTTTCGCAGGCAGATCGAGACGGGTAAGGGACGTGCAAATTCGCTACCTGTTTCTGGTGGAATGACCTATTGCGACACAGTTTCAGCGTGCCGGTGCTGTACGGCTATTGTGCCTTTACCGGTTATTAGTTTGGCTCTAACAGCCACCTACCTATCATCATGGCATGGTAGGAGATGTTATGAAAAACACAAAATCACAGATGTCGAAATTGCTGCTGGTGTTGGTGGTTCTGCCTAGCCAGCTTGCGGTAGCCCAGAGTCATCCGTCAATGGCCACGGAGGAGGATTGCCATCGGGCCATGGATGCGCTGTCAAATTGGGGGCGATGAGGATGAACTGGGCGCGGTAATTTTTTCACTCCTGAGAAACGCAGGCAGGCTGCGGCCTTAGTCACCGAGGGGATTTCGGTTTCGCTGGCGACGTTCTAACTCACAAATTTATAGGACTCCCCATCGCTGACAATCTTCCCGGCGGTGGGTGCGGCGAAGTGAGTTCCGATTACCAACACCTGGGAATCGGCTACATCTTGCAATAGCTTCTTCCGACAGATGGCTGCTGCCTGGCGGTCTTCATCGAAGCTGACGCTCCAATCCGGGTGCGCGATCTGGCAGGGGTGGTGTATGGTGTCGCCGGTGATCAATGCTTTTTCACCCCGTGATTCGATCATGACACTGACGTGTCCTGGTGTATGCCCGGCGGTGGGTATCAGGCAAATTTCTGGTGAAATCTGATGGTTGGTTTCTACCAGATCGGCCAGACCCGCAGCAAAGACGGGTGTTACCGAGTCCTGCATGACCGGTGTCTGATCTGCAGAGTCGCTTTGTGACCAATATTCGAATTCCTAG
>JADFOC010000389.1 GCA_022563075.1 Pseudomonadota bacterium | reverse complement strand
TAGTTCCCATTCGCAGGAAGCCAAAACTCCAATACACGAAAGAAAATATAAGCGCACCGAAGGCGATAGCCCCCAGATCCTCCACCGTACCCACATTGCCGATGACCGCGGTATCAACCAGGCCCAACAGGGGTACTGCCGCATTCGCCAGAATAATCGGCCAGGCCTTCCGTATTAAATATTCGTAAGTTAAGGACGCGGGTTCATGCATGGCTGGTCAGTTTGCCGGACTGAAAATAGACCAACTGTAGCCGAAGCCATCCCAACATGCGACTATTGGATGTGGAGGAAGACAATCATGATTATATTGCATCATCTACGTATCGGTCGTTCTATGTTCATGGTTTGGCAGTTGGAAGAACTGGCGGTTGAGTACGAGCTAAAAGTCTACCATCGAGATCCTGCCAGCTTTCGCGCTCAGGACGATCTGAAGGCGGTTCACCCTCTGGGCAAGTCGCCTGTGATCGAAGATGGAGACTTGATGCTTTCAGAATCCAGTGCCATCACTACCTATCTCCTGGAAAAATTCGATACCGAACATCGCCTCGCACCACCGCGTTCTGATTTGCAAAATTGGGCCCGCTTCACCCAGTGGTTGCACTACCCCGAAGGATCGGTATTCACGCCACTGCTTTTTAATATGTTGCTGACTCGTTCTGGCCAGCCTCATGAAGCCATCGAGTTATTCAGCAACAATGAGATTAAATTGCATCTCGATAACATCGCCAGGCAACTAGGAGACAGTGACTTCATCCTCGGTGAATCTTTCTCCGCCGCCGATTTTGGCATCAGCTACGTAGTCTCCTTGGCCAAGCGTCTGGGTCAGATAGACACTTACCCTAGTCTGAATGAATATCTAGATCGCACTCTTTCCAGACCAGCTTACCTGCGCGCCATCGAAAGAGCGGTTGAATAATAGCCAGGTCAAGCATAGTTGTTGTCGGGGTGAGTAGCGGTCAAGTCCCGCCGGACTCTCAGCTTGCCCGAGACCCGGGCTTTGTCGGGTCCGCGACCCAGGAGCCGCACCAGATACGAACTGTCTTAAGCTGCCTTAGCCGATAAACTGGATGTCCCACGACAAACCGTCGACGCCATTGAAAATGGCAAATATGACCCAAATCTTCCATTAGCATTCAAAATTGCGAAATTGTTCGATCAAAAAATCGAAGAAATTTTCATTGATGATGCCTAATTTTCAAAAAATTGGAATAAATCAACCCCAAGACTCGTTGTAGCAATATCGGGTAGTAATAAATCCGAACTAAAGGTGAGCTAGTGCCGGAAATAGAGCCAGAAAGCGTGCCAGCAGATATTATTCTTGCGGAGGTGACACGCGGTGCCTACAAACTGGCTGTGCAGATTCTTAAACAGCCTGAGGATGCAGAAGATGTGCTGCAGGAAGCCGCTGCGGTGGCCGCCTCGCACGCCAACGCACCAAGACCTGAGAACGAGAATTATCGATCCTGGTTCTTCAAAGTAGTTCGCAATAAGGCGATTGACCGGCTAAGGCAGATTAACCGGCAGAAACTGGAAGCATTGGATGAATCTACACTGCAATCTGCCATGCAACAGGAACCGGCCGCCCGATTGGAACAACACCGACTCGAACAGAGAGTGAAAATAGCATTAGATTGCTTGCCTGTTACCCAGAGAGAGATTGTTTTACTCAGGGATTATCATGGCTTCGCCTATGGCGAAATTGCAGAAATATTGAATATTCCGACCGGATCTGTCATGTCGAAATTACACAGGGCGCGCTTAGCCCTGAGAGAATTGTTAGGCGCTACCGAGACTTCTGGAGTACGGGAGGAGAAAGTGGAGAGAGTTCAATGAATATTGAAAATTCCTGTCAACATATCGAAGAAATGCTGTCAGGATATCTTGATGGTGAGTTGACGCAACAGGAAGGACAGCATGTCAACGTTCACATGGGTCAATGCGCAACGTGTGCACATTTTTTTGCACAACTACGACAATTGCAAGGCAGTATTCAGCAGACCCGCTATCCAGAATTGGAAACTGAAAAATTGCGAAAGCTTTTGCACGACTCTACCAGCCACACATTGCAAGGCGTGTCCTGGTTTGCCATCGTCGCCGGAGTCGTCACAATTCTGGTTATGGCTGCCTACGAGTTTTGGATGAACAGTGTCATGCCCTGGTATGAAAGGCTCGCCATCGGTCTGCTCTGGGGCGGGGGACTGGGTTTATTCGTCTCCGTTCTACGGCAGCGTCTGATCGCCAGAAAAACCGATAAATATCGGAAAGTAAAACTATGAAATACATAATTATCTCCACCACCGATCAGGTCGCGGGTAAAAAAATTGTGCGGCAGATGGGACTGGTACGAGGCAGTACCATTCGTGCTCGTCATCTTGGCAAAGACATACTGGCAGGCCTACGTAATATAATCGGGGGTGAGATTTACGAATACACCAAACTGATGGCAGAGAGTCGAGAACAGGCGCTAGATCGGATGATGGACGAAGCTGACCGGCTCGGCGCGGATGCTGTCGTCGGTATGCGTTTCACCACCTCGATGATCTCACCCGGTGCGGCTGAATTATTGGCCTATGGCACCGCCGTACTATTGCAAGACGAATAGATAAATACACAGTTTGTTCAACCCAAAATAGCGTTCAGCCACTTGATCAGTTAGGAAACAAAGCATGAAGAATTTATTCCAAAGAAGAGGCTATAGAGGCCTGATCTTCTTGACACTTACAGGTCTCCTTTCGAGTCCCCAGGTTAATGCAGAGGCAGCCAGCGAATTGGTTGGCGACTGGATGGGCACGGTCAATACTGAATTTGAATCGGTACGTCTGGTGTTTCATGTGCGGGACTCCAGCGCCGGCATGTCGATAACAATGGATAGTCCGGACCAGGGAGCCGTGGGCATTCCTGCAACTATTGTTTGCAATGACCCCGCCGCTATCAAGTTTGAAGTGTCGGTTGCCGACGCCACCTATGAAGGCGCGCTGAGTGATGATGGCAAGACTATCGAGGGTACCTGGTCACAACAGGGAAACAGCACCGCCGTTTCTCTAGCTCTACAAGAAGGACTAGAGCAGCAGACCCCCGCTGCCATCACTAAACTCTTCGACTTCTTAGCCAGTAAGCTATTGGGCGGATAAAAAGGCAGCCTGAAGGCTCGGAAAATAGGGTT
>JADFOC010000388.1 GCA_022563075.1 Pseudomonadota bacterium | reverse complement strand
TATTCCAAGGCTGCAATGCGCCAACCCAAGAAGTTGTAACGTAGGTTTCGTGTCCACAATGAAATCCTCCATTGGTGCAAGCATAGGTAAAACAAACGTTATTACTGAGCCATGCCGTCGCTGTGTAAGTTGTACAACTTATCATCAATGGCCCAAATGTGAAGCTGAAAATTTGATTGAACTTGTAAGGAATAAATTGGAAAGGAATAAATTGGACATTCACATAAATTCTGACGCTATTCCGCTACCTACTTAATTACCCGATACCAAGTCTATATAGCAACCGGTAGGAAATAGCAGAAATGACAAAGCATTGTTTTCTATGTGGTAATTCGAATCAGAGTGAGATTATTGACCTATATGGCCACCATATCTGAAACAGCTGAAAGCCGACATTGGGATTACTCAAGGACCATACGATTAGAAAGCATATTGCTTCCTTTGCCAAGAAACAGCTCGTTGTCCCTGAAAACCCCAGCTACGAGCAGGAAGTTGACTATCGATTGAAGTTTATGGAAGAAACCTATATCAAGCAACGACTTAAACTGCTTCACATTCAGGCGCGCTTGAATAAGATTGCTGAATAAGGAGGAACAGGCCACGATTTTCTGTTGGTGCAGCAGCTTATCTTCTCAGAAATTGCATAACGTGCTCTACCCCTGTTTCTAAAAAGCTTACAATCTCGCGCCTAATTCATCTGTAGATAACGAGCAAATCATGCACATTCCCCCTCCGTTTTTAAGCAGCTTGCGACTGTCCTTGCTTGCCCTGGCGACGACAGCGATGTCCATCTCGGTAATGGCACAAGATCATTTTAATTCCAAGGGTTCGGACCCGAGTAGCTTCACCGCCGAACTCCAGCAACAGCTGAGACAATCACTTCCCTTTGATGACCAGAGAGACTTCGAAGAATCTCGGCGGGGATTTATTGCCGAACCGGCTTCAAAGCAAATTATTGGCGCTCGTGGAAATATTGTCTGGGATATGAGTCGCTATGATTTTCTCCTGAATTCTACGCAGTACGACAGCATCCATCCGTCCCTGCAGAGACAGGCCACTCTGAATATGAATTTTGGCCTGTATGAAGTTGTGCCGGATTTTATCTATCAGGTACGGGGCTTCGATCTTGCCAATATGACCCTGGTAAAAAGTGAGTCGGGTTGGATAATTTTCGATGTCTTGCTCACCACCGAAACCGCATCGGCTGCTCTGGCCCTGGCTAATGAGCACTTAGGCGAACGGCCGGTACGTGCAGTGATCTACTCCCATTCCCATGCCGACCATTACGCTGGCATTCTCGGGGTGATCGAAGAAGAAGATGTGCTGAACGGCAGTGTTCAAATTATCGCGCCAATCGGTTTTATGCAGGAAGCGATTTCGGAAAGTGTCTACGCAGGCAACGCGATGGGACGTCGGGCCGGGTTGCAGTATGGGTTAGTAATTCCATCGAGCCCCTTTGGCCAGGTTGACTCCGCTATCGGCAAAGGACTGGCAGCTGGAACGCGCAGTCTGGTCGCGCCTACTTTGGTGATTGAAGACGACTTCGAAGAACATGTGATCGATGGTGTTCGAATCATTTTTCAAAATACGCCAGGAACGGAAGCCCCGGCGGAGATGAATGCGTGGTTTCCTCAGCAGAGAGTATTCTGGGCAGCGGAGAACATCACCGCTACCGTACATAACATTTATACCTTGCGCGGCGCCTTGGTTCGTGATGCCTTGCAATGGTCCAAACAGATCAACCAAGCCCTGTATCGCTACGGCCGGGAAGCACAGGTAATGGTGTCTTCCCACAACTGGCCGCGCTGGGGCAATGAACGCATACAGGAAGTGATGCGTGCGCAGAGAGATGCCTATGCCAATTTGAACAATCAAGTTTTGCATCTGGCGAATCAGGGGGTCACGATTAATGAGATACATAACGAATATCAGGTGCCAAAAAGCCTGCAGCGGCAATGGAATGTGCGGCAATACCATGGCTCGGAATTCCACAATTCCCGCGCTGTACTGAACCGCTATCTGGGTTACTGGGACGGGAATCCGGCGACGCTGGCGCCGCTATCGCCGCAGGATTCTGCTCCGCTGTTTGTAGAAATGATGGGCGGTGCAGAGGCAATTACTAACCGAGCGCGAACACTCTATGATCAAGGCCAGTATCGCCTGGCAATGGAAATTCTCAACAAACTGATCTATGCAGAACCACAGAATCAACAGGGCAAGGACTTGTTGGCTTCAGTCTTCGAACAGTTGGGCTATCAGTATGAGAGTGCCAGCATGCGCAATGTGTTTCTGTCCTCGGCACAAGAGTTGAGAGACGGTGCGGCGCCAGTTGGCGGCCGTCGCAGCATAAGCCCAAGTCAGGCGAGAGCCATGACTACCACCCAGTGGTGGGATGCATTAGGCACTCGAGTCGATAGCAGCCAGGCGGATGGCATGGAATTCACCATCAACTTGATCACGCCCGACACCGGCCAAAACTTTGTTATCGAAATGAGCGGAGCGACACTATCGAACATCGAAGGCTTTTTATCCGATGACGCCGATGTCACCGTAACCATGAACCGCAGTGATCTCGAACTGGTAATAATGGGGCGGGCTTCTTTAACCAGCCAACTCCAGGCAGGCGTTGGTAGCGCAGTAGGGAATCAGGAAGTGCTCTTGCAATTGGACTCGGTGTTGGTGGAATTTGACCCAGGATTTGAAGTCATGCCGGGCACAGTTAATCCATAACAAAAAACATAGGGACAGACCAGCGAAGCCTAGTAAACGTGGTCTGCCCCCTATTCTTTGTAACGAAACAGCTCTTGGGGTGGTTTAGGGCACCTCTGAATCGACGGAATTTCTCACTCACTTGTGTACTTTCAGGATCGCTGGTGCTGATCTCGTTAGTGCAGAGCCTCGCTGCTCAAACTGGAACGCCTACGAATTTGCAAGTTCTTCCTGAGGATATCTCCGAGCAGGATTTATCCACGGCGATGCTCGAGAACTTATCGGGGCTAGGTTTACCCCGTCGCCAGAATGAAGGCTGCCTATATTGCCACGTGGGTGATATGGAAGTTCCTGCCAGTCAATGGGACTGGGCTTCAGACTCGAAGCTAACCAAGCGCAAGGCTCGCGAGATGATGGCCATGGTCCAGGATATTAATGCTCGATTAGAGCTGTTG
>JADFOC010000387.1 GCA_022563075.1 Pseudomonadota bacterium | reverse complement strand
ACATGATTGGTATTACTGGATTATGGCCGATCACCCTTGGCGGTCCACGCTAAATCGATGCCAGCGATGTGGTGGGGATGGTTTAGCTCGGGCAAGGCCCCCTGTATACTTGCCCCAACTTAAAACAGGTGGGTCAGATCATGGTAAGAGTCGCTATCGCTGGAGCAGCCGGTCGCATGGGAAGGACGCTGGTTGAGGCCGTATCGCGCAGCGAAGCAGATGTAGTGGTTACCGTAGCTACCGTGCTGGCAGACGACCCAACTTTGGGGATCGATGCTGGATTGCTGGCTATGGGCTCGATCCTGGGTGTTGAGACGGTGGCCGATTTAAGTGTAACCACCGACGAGTTTGATGTGCTGATCGATTTCACCGCTCCCAAGGCCACGCTGCAGCACTTGGCGATCTGTCAGCAAAATCATAAGGCTATGGTGATAGGCACCACTGGCTTTTCCGACTCAGAGCAGCAACAGATAGGCGATGCCAGCAAATCTATCCCGATTGTGTTTGCGCCCAACATGAGCGTGGGTGTGAATTTGTGCTTCAACTTACTGGCACAAGCCGCCCGAGTGTTGGGTGATGATGTCGATATCGAAATCAGCGAAGCGCATCATCGAGATAAAAAAGATGCGCCTTCCGGCACTGCATTAAAAATGGGAGAGGTGGTGGCCAAGGTTCTGGGCCGAGACTTGAATGAACATGCCGTCTACGGCAGACATGGTTTGAGTGAAGCACGCGACCGGAAGACTATCGGTTTTTCGACAGTTAGAGCCGGAGACATCGTGGGTGAACATACCGTGATTTTTGCGGGCCTCGGCGAGCGAGTCGAGATTACCCATAAAGCGAGCAGCAGGATGACCTTCGCCAATGGTGCGGTCAGGGCTGTGAGCTGGATCGCAGGGCGGGGAAATGGCCTGTATAGTATGCAAGACGTATTGGGCTTGTAATTTTATCGCTAATCATTCATGTCGGCATAGACAAGTCATGCCAATTTTTTATAACATACTTACTCAGTATGTTGAATGCTGAAACCTTTGCGAATTCAAAAAAAGCGGAGTGGAGAAATTCTTCATCCCGCTTTTTTTTGCGTGCGATCTTTGGGTAAACAATAGCGTTAGGAGTATTTGTGGCTGAATCAGCTGTACTGGCATTAGAAGATGGCAGTATTTTTTATGGTACTGCAATAGGAGCGCAAGGGAGCTCTAGTGGTGAAGTTGTTTTTAATACCTCCATGACAGGCTATCAGGAAATCCTCACCGATCCCTCCTATGCACGACAAATAATCACGCTGACCTATCCCCATATAGGCAACACCGGGGTCAACCAGGAAGACAATGAATCGGAGCAAGTGTGGGCATCAGGTCTGGTGATCCGAGACTTGCCGCTACTTGCAAGTAGCTGGCGAAAGCAACAATCACTGGGCGAATTTTTAAAAGCTAGAAACGTTGTCGCTATTGCAGAAATAGACACGCGTCGTCTCACCCGACTGCTCCGGAACCGAGGTTCATTGAACGGCTGTCTGCTTTCGGGCTCCGCTCTGAAAAAGGGTGGTGAGTCGCAAGCGATTGAGCTGGCTAGAGCCTTTCCGGGGCTGAAAGGCATGGATCTGGCAAAGGAAGTGACTGTCAGCAACAGTTATGACTGGAATGAGGGCGCTTGGGTATTGGGATCTGGATATGCGCCAGCTGGCGACAGCCGCTTCAATGTTGTGGCCTACGATTTTGGCGTAAAAAGAAATATTCTGCGCATGCTGGTAGAGCGCGGTTGCCGGGTAACGGTGGTGCCTGCGCAGACATCCGCCAAGGACGTGCTTGCGATGCAGCCTGATGGCGTCTTCCTGTCAAATGGACCGGGTGATCCCGAGCCATGCGACTATGCAATCGCGGCGATTTCCGAGTTGCTGGAACAGAGAGTACCCATCTTCGGTATTTGTCTCGGTTGTCAATTATTGGCGCTGGCCAGTGGCGCAAAGACGATCAAGATGCAGCTTGGTCATCATGGCGCGAACCATCCGGTACAAGATTTGCGGGACGGCAAGGTACTCATTACCAGTCAAAATCATGGATTCGCTGTGGACGACCAGAGCCTGCCAGATAATCTGCAGGCCACTCATAAATCATTATTCGACGGTTCATTGCAGGGCATCGAACGCGTGGATCGACCGGCATTCGGATTTCAGGGTCACCCAGAGGCTAGTCCAGGGCCACACGATGTCGCATCCCTGTTTGATCATTTTATTGAGTTGATGGAAGCGCAATCTGGTGCGCTGGATGCAGTCGGTTAATTAGGAAAGTAGCAGAAGAAGTAATTATGCCAAAAAGAACGGACATTAATAGCATTCTCATATTGGGGGCAGGTCCCATCGTCATCGGGCAGGCCTGTGAATTTGATTATTCTGGAACACAGGCTTGTCAGGCGCTGCAGGAAGAGGGATATCGGGTAATTCTGGTCAATTCCAACCCAGCTACTATCATGACGGATCCGACCATGGCTGACGCCACCTATATCGAACCGGTCATTTGGTCGATTGTCGAAAAGATCATCGCTAAAGAGAGGCCAGACGCCCTATTGCCTACCATGGGTGGTCAGACAGCGCTTAATTGTACGCTGGATCTCAATCGCCACGGGGTCTTGAAAAAGTATGGCGTAGAACTCATCGGTGCCAGCTGTGAGGCAATCGATAAGGCTGAAGATCGTGAATTGTTTGACAATGCGATGACATCCATAGGCTTGGGGACCCCACGTCACGGCATGGCTCATAACCTGGAGCAGGCTCAAGCAGTGCAGGTGGAGATTGGCTTTCCCTGTATCATTCGACCCTCATTCACGATGGGCGGCACCGGTGGTGGTATTGCTTATAACAAGGAAGAGTTCGATGAAATTTGTACACGCGGACTGGAATTATCTCCCACCAGCGAATTATTAATCGATGAGTCATTAATTGGTTGGAAAGAATTCGAGCTGGAAGTCGTGAGAGACAAGAATGACAATTGCATTATTGTTTGCTCGATCGAGAATTTCGATGCAATGGGTGTGCATACAGGCGATTCGCTCACCGTGGCGCCGGCACAGACCCTTACCGATCGCGAATATCAGATGATGCGCGACGCGGCGCTTGCCTGTTTGCGTGAGATTGGCGTGGATACCGGCGGATCGAACGTTCAGTTCGCGGTCGAGCCCGGGACCGGCCGCCTGGTCATCA
>JADFOC010000386.1 GCA_022563075.1 Pseudomonadota bacterium | reverse complement strand
GCAAATCGAATGCCGGCATACGTCCTTCCGCAGCACCGGAGGAAATGACGCGGCGCAGATCCTGGTCGGATCGTGCAATACGGAACTGACCACGACGCAGGTCAATGCCATCGATTAAATCCCCTTCAGGCCCATGGCATAAGGCGCACTGTTGCGTATAAACGCGGGAACCCGCTTCGATGGCCTCGGTGGTGTATTGGTGATCGCCAACTTCCTGCGCCAAGCTCAGTTGACTACTGAAGATTAAAATCAGGCCGGCAAGGTACCAATAACCACGCGAGGTGTAAGATTGCTTCATGAAGAGCTCACAAGGAAAATTCATATTAGGTTGATCTTGTACGATTTTTAGGGGAGATGGGAGAATAATCGACAATTAGGCCGAGGTCTATCTGGCGTATTCAGGATTATCATCAATGATTGCTGAGGTTTGATCGCCGAAACGCGTTACCTAGCTCCCACTATGGGTATTTCTAAGCGACAAACACTCTGTTATATTCGGTCTGCTAAATGGATGTTTACTAACAAGATCAATCAAAGCGAGGTCAACTAGAATGCGTTTAAGAAAAATTCAAACCCTAAATGGCACCCTGGTTTCTCTTTTACTTTTAGTCACCGCAATATTCACAGCGAGTTCCCTGGCACAAGATAATAGCGCTGGCAGATACCGTCCGGAAGGAAGGCAGATTGGATTCGCCGTGGCCAGAGAGTTTGACGAGCGCATCTATGAGGTTCGCACCTATGATCCTGAGCCAGATGTTGCCGAGTTTTCTGCAGCCATAATTTTTTACCCACTTACCCTGAGTTTTGATCCACCCATTGGAGCAATAGCCTTCGTGCCGGGCTATCGTGCCAGCAAAGAAAATTATGAATGGTGGGGCCCCGCACTCGCATCGCTTGGTTATGTAGTAATGATCATCGACACCAATGCGCCAGATGATGCCTTGGAAGCACGCAAGAATGCTTTGATTGCAGCGATTGATTTTTTGAAAAACGAAAATGAAGTAAGTGACAGCCCCCTCAATAATAAAATCGATACCAATAAGCTGGCTATCATGGGCCATTCATTGGGTGGCGGTGCGTCCCTGGCTGCGGCGGCCGAATTAGGCGATGCCATCAAGGCGGTGATCCCGTTATCTCTCTACTGTTGTGAACTAGGCCAGTCTTTTGCAGGCGATTTTAGTTCGCTCAGTGTGCCAACCCTGATTATCACCAGCGCTGAAGACACAATTGCCCCTCCAGCTACCCACGCGAAGTTGCTGTATGATTCCATAGGCAGTTCCACCGCCAAGATTTACATGGAATTTGCCACCGGCGATCACGGTATTGTTGCCAACGGCGGACCCGATCTAGGAACAATTGGCAGGTTTACCCTCGCCTTCCTGAAAGTGCACCTCGATGGCAAGCAAAATCTAGCAAGCATGATCGATAGCGACATGGATGCTGAGTTGGCAGCGAAGTTTTCAACCTATCTCACCAACCCGTGACTGATCGGAGTATAGCGAGTACCCAGGGGCAGATTACGAATCCCTACACGCTTGCTTCGAAAACACCTACGGCATCCGAGCGAAAATTTGTAAGGCGATAAATGTCCCCGGTTGCTGCCGCCTGGGTAATAAGCAGAACGCTGGCTTCACCAACTAAAGAAATAATAAATCCAATCATTAGGACGAATGGTTCTTAGAAAACTGAGAAGCTGTGATCTTGGTTGTGTCGGAGATTCGAAAATATCTTAGTATTTACTCATAGCTTTTCGAAATAACTCGTATCGGAGTTGCCTCGGCATGATCATATCGTCATTCAACGCAGGTCTTAATGGCATCCATAAAGCCACTGCCGGGATTAATCAGGCGGCTGATCAGATAGTGCACAAATCCTTTGTCGGCAATGATTCCAATAATTTAGCGGCAGAATTCGTTGCCTTAAAACAGAACGTAATCCTTTTTCAAGCATCGGGAAAAGTGATACAGGCGTCGAGTAATAACCTGGGCAGCCTGCTCGACATATTTGGGTAAATGCCGTGTCAGCGATTAATCCGGTAGCGTGTCGGCATTATTCCCGAAACAACACATCTTCACATTCAAAGCATTTACTGCAAAATAGTAGAGTTCTCGCTGCTATGGCATTGTTGGAGCCAGATTTGGCCAGCAACATCGCGTAGTCCATGGTGCCCTCAGTAAGCTATCGCACGGCTGGCGACACGCAGGTAATGGGGACCATCGCCCAACCCCAGGTCAAATCCACGCCGGGCAAGATGGCAATTACAACCGGTGCCAATATCGCCATCATGAACATGGTTGCGACGCCGTAGGCCTCCTTTACCCAGTTACAAACGTTGTGATCTCAGCTGAAGAATTATCAAGAAGTTAGATTAATTACCCAAATCCACTATTTTCTTCAGCTCTTTCACGTGCGTCTTAAAGGCTTTACGACCTGAACTGGTCAATGCAACCCAGGTACGCTGACGACCGCCCTCTGCTTTTTTGATCAATCTCACATAACCAGCGTCATCTAGCTGCTTGATGTGCTTGGACAGCACCGAGTCACTGACATCGACGATGTCTCGCAACGCTTGAAATTCCATTCTCTCCATCTGGTTGAGCAGAGCACATATCTGCAATCGGTTGGGTGCATGGATCAGAGGATCGAGGCGAACAATCTTATTCACCACTTTCTCCTGGAATCCATTCCCCGTTGGGAAATTTCTGCAGACAGAAAAATGTAGCAGAGAAGTTTGCTAGTACAGCTATATAAAGTACCCATGAATAACCACGCTCACTCAGCCACCAACTTCCGAAAAGCACGGCTGCGAAGAACACGCTGTAGCTTACGAGTAGTGTCTTACCTAGGGGACTTGGAGGGACGCGTTTCGGTGCTAGACCCTGCTTGCGAAGTCTATAGAAAGAATAGGCACAGAATCCTAATACCAAAAACATAAATGCTAACTCGAATAAATCCGATATATCGTCTTGCCCTGATAAGCCTCGGCTTGCGGTCAAGAAGGTGGCAATGCCAAGAAGCGAAGAAATTACCAGGTTTAGCCAGAGTGGCGGTTGTGCAAGCTTTAGCACTGAGCGCTCCACGCCCTCTATAGATTCGAGTGTTGATACTGCCTCACTCATTGCCGCTTGGTTACTGTCAGTATTCATGCCGATTCAGTCCGCTGTCTTTCTCAGTTGGAAAGTAAAATAGCACTCACTTTC
>JADFOC010000385.1 GCA_022563075.1 Pseudomonadota bacterium | reverse complement strand
CCAGAACTAACCAGCCATGAATCATAACCAGGGACGTACGGGAGAGTATCAGGTGATCTTTATCGAATAGTTCTGGTGGTTCGATACCGATATAAGTGGGCACCGCATCAAGGATCTCGTTGTAAAGACCAAATCTGCGATAAGTCTTGCCGACACGAATGTTTAGATATTGATTGTGGTGGTATTCACCCCACATGTTTTGCGCAGTGACATTTTCTGCGTCTTTGCCAGAGAGATTAATAAAGGTTTTAAAACGATCATTAATTTCATAGCTCAACATGGTATTAAATGAAGGCAGACTGATCTCGCGATCAGCGTCTATCTCTACGGTCCGGCCGTCGGCTCCAATAGCTGGCTCATCCCAGACTTTCTCCAGTCGCCATGCCAGGTAACCGTATATTTCCAAATTATTGAGACCAAAATCAGCTGCGCTGGCTGCCGATATTAGGAGCGATTCTGCTAAGACTAAAAGCAGCAGAGATTGAATTATTTTAAGTAATTTAGACATGATAATTTACCATCTCCTTTGACAAAAAGTGATTCCTTACTTCAGCTTTACGTGGCTATAGGAAAATCAATAGAATTTCGATTTAGGCGATCAACTGCTCGATTCGTTAATTAAGACGTATTACTGACTAGTTCCAAATTCGTCTGACGCTAAATCAAAGACGTGGGTTTTGAACTTATCTTCTTTAAGTGAAGCCTATGAAGCGGGTCTTCACATAATCTAATTACGGGGAAGGAGTAAAATGGGAAGATATCCCAAGTCTTGAGACAGCCCCTGTAGTAGAGGTTGTCAAGACAACCATCAAAATAACCGGATAGATAAAAGGCAAGACTATCCAGAATTATAGGAATAGCCGTGACAGCAACTCGCTATCAGGCAACGAATTCAGTGGACCATGTAAAGCGCGCAGAGGAAGACCCGTAAATTCGAATTCGATCGTCATGTCGATTACTATTGAATTGAAGGGAAATAGCTAGTTGATTTTGTTCTAAAAATAGCTGGTGAGAAAGAAAAAAGTCTAATAAAACCGTTTGGGTTTAAAGATCGAATTGCCATTCAACCGTCGTAATTCGGGTTCTCAAGCAGCAGAAGGCTCTTTCGACACAGTACATGACTATAGCCGGGGTCAGTCGCAGTTTGATGAGGGATCATGCATGTCAGTGACAAGCGGCAATCCAACTAAAACACAGCTGGTTAACGCTTGTCACCGATTTTGAATTACAGCAGTGAGGCAGACGTCATCCTGATTTGCGTCCGGTAAACGAGCCAATTGATTCGCCTGCCACAACGACAGAGCCACTCACCGTGCCGTCTTCTTTCAATTCGCCGCGATAGGTGATGGTTCCGCCCAATGCGTCACTGACAAACGAAAATTCGAAATTATTTCCATCGTGGGTCCCTTCCACGGGGCCATTCGCTAACTGCCCGGAATAGGTTCCTGTCAATTTGCCTTCTGCTTCCTGCATTAATGTGATAGCAGCATTACCACTACCTATATCCAGCGTCACACTGAAGGTCCACGCACCCGAAACATCGGCGCTGGCCAATTGTGTTGCCAGGCTAAAAAACGATGCCAACATCAGGCGATTAAAGGTTTTAAGCATAATCATATTCTCATTAATGTTTTTCGAAGGGCGAATCTAGCACACCTGCCGGGCAAAAGTGAATATTTGTAAAAAGTAAACCTCGTTATTGAGAGTATGTAGATGTTATTTTTTGTACAATCCCGAGTGGCTGGCAGATATTTATTTGCGTCTTTTTTTACAATCAATGAAAATTACACTCTTAACTAACAAAGACCTGGCGAGTTGTATCGCACTCAATCGGCTGGTCACTGCGTTGACGGATCATGAACTGACCGTGTTTCTATCTGCACAGGTGGGAAATACCAGACCGCTTCCCGATGGGTTACTGCAATTAAAGTTCTTTGAGCAAAGCTTATTCAATGAGTTAATATTTCCACTACTGCCGCCATCTCCTGGTACCGTCATGCCCGATTTACTGAGCTTCGATGGCATTGCCAAGATGATCTCCAAACCTATTCGAGAACTCAATGCTATTAATCAATTGGCAGAATCAGCAGAGTTCAAAAACTCTGAACCGGATTTGGTGCTGTGCATTCGCTATGGCGTGATCCTGCAGCAGGCTGTCATTTCTATTCCCAGATTTGGTGTGCTTAATTTGCACTCCGGCAAGCTGCCCGATTACAAGGGTGTGATGGCCACGTTCAGAGCGATGCTCAATGGGGATGCGGAGGTCGGCACTACGGTGCACTATATCGATGACAGCGGCATCGATACGGGGCCTATTATTGGCACTACCTCCATGCCCGTGGATAGTGCCAGGTCGTACTTGTGGCATGTACTGGAACTCTATAAGGATGGCTGCAGATTGCTGGTCGATGCAGTGAAGGCCATTGCAGATTCCGGCTCTGTGCCCGCTCGCCCTCAGACTCGAAGTGGCAGTTACTATGGTTTTCCAACGGAGGAAGAGTTGACGATATTCGCTGAGATGGGTTATTCCCTTGTAGACCCAGCTGAAATTGCTTCGATTGCAAAAAAGTTTATGGCAAAATAATTGATGAAGGCGCCGATCTAAACACGGGCATGATTACCGGCACAGCCGTTGATGGCCTGGCACAGGGTATAGTGTGCATCTCCTGAATTGGGTAATTGTGTTATCACGGGCGGCGTATTCTGCAGCGCAGTTGCCTGTCGTCGCTGTCCGGTGCTTAAGCCGCGGACTTTATGCTCTCTGGCAAGATTCTTTTATTGTCCTTCCTGCCCGGTTTTCTGATAAGGTCTGTTGCAGAAAACACTAAAGTGGGAGCATATAATGAACCGCAGAAAGTTCATCCGCGATAGCAGCCTGTTATCCAGCGCCCTGTTTTTACCTACTATCTCGCGGGCAGCAGATAGCTGGTCCGGTGGCACTATTCAACATCTCATTCCCCTGAGTAATCACGACACCATCCTGTTAAAAGTTTCCTTCGCTGAGCCGCAAGACAGTCCTCGCCTGCGTATCGGAGGGAATGATTATCCGGGAGCACGCCTGGATACCCTCGGGCGATTCTGGTCGTTTCAGGCATCGGCTCTGGAGAGCGCACAGCAATATGAGCTAACACTACTCAATTCAAATGGTAATCGTTATGCAGATTCCTGGCCGCTGCACACCTCGCCGGCTGAGACTGCAGA
>JADFOC010000028.1 GCA_022563075.1 Pseudomonadota bacterium | reverse complement strand
ATTAATGTTGCTGAGCATGACCCCTTTAGGGCGTCCGGTAGTACCGCCGGTATAAAAGATAATGAAGGTCTCATCATCCTCGCTCGGCGATAACTCACAAAGCTGTTTACGGTTTAAGATTTCTGCCAGAGTTTGTTCCCAGTCAACCATGTCATTCGGGATTTCCTGATCACCGGCATAGAGAATAGTTGCAACGCTGGGGCAGGCGGCTTTGATCTGTCTAGCCTGCTCGACAAAATGAGAATCGACGATGAGGATTTTGGGAGTGCAGTCTTCAACACACTCGATCATCTCGCGCAGTGACAACCGGTAATTAATCGGAACTAAAATCGCGCCAATCATACCTGGCGAATAATAGCTCTCGTAGCAGACATTGGAATTGAAACCGAGGAAGGCAACCCGATCACCTTTTTCTACTCCGGCCCGCTTAAAGAAAGAGGCGGCGGCGTGACAACGCTGTTGGGTTTCTAACCAGGTTTGAGTCTTACCGTTAAAAGTTATAGCCGGCTGGGAAGGCCATTTCTCCGCAGCGGTTTGTAATAGGTCGCACATTCTAACTACGTTGCTATCTGTTTTCATAACTCTCAATATTTGGATATTCCTTATTCTGCGCTCGCCACCACATTACTATCATGCAATCGTCCAATTTCAGCGCTGCTTAGCCCCAATATGTCTGCCAATATTTCATCGGTATGTTCGCCAAGCAGTGGCGCTGGCTTTACTGGTTCTCGCTCGACGCCGGTGAAATAAATAGGACTCGATGGCATCAGATATGAACCGATGCCAGCTTGTTCTACGCGGTTAAACAATGGATTGTCTTCTGAACACTCCGGGTCATTGGCAACCAACTGCTCGATGGTCTGATACGGCCCCCAACACACCTTGGCCGCATCCAATGCCGCGCTAACTTGCTGAAGATTGCGCCGTAGAAACCATGGCTCAAATATCTTTACTAGTTGCTCTCGAGCGGTGAAACGATCACCTTCTTGCTTGAAATTTAGACTTAATTTTTGTTCCAGTGATGACACTTGCGTTTCAGTTTCGGTAACTTTTACGATGGCATTCCATTGGTTCGGACTGACACCCACAATCATTACCCGGCCGCCGTCGCTGCAGACGAAGTCATGGCCGAAGGTGCCAAAAATATGATTCCCCATCGGTTGCCGCGTCTCGCCATTGATCTCGGCCTCGGCAATATAGCCCAGGTGTCCCATAGTAGCCAATGCGACATCGGTTAGAGCGAGCTTGATGAATTGGCCTTCACCGGTAATTCGACGATGACGTTCGGCACCTAACAAACCTAAGGCAATATGTTGGCCGGCCAGTACGTCCCAGGCAGGAAAAGGATTATTGACTGGCCGATTGTCCGCGCCCGAACTACTGAGAAATGGCAGCCCTACTTTACTGTTGACGGTGTAGTCCAGGGCGCTACCACCATGACGATCGCCGGTGAGGTTGAGGTAAATCAGGTCTCGGCGGAGGGCTCTGAGTTTATCTTCGGCCAGCCATCCACGCGCAGGAAAATTGGTGAGGAACAGGCCCGCATTTTCACCTGGTGCAGTAATTAGCTGGGTGAGCAGTTCCTGACCTTCGGGCTTTCGAAAATCGACGGCGATAGAACGTTTCCCCTTGTTGAGACTATGCCAATAAAGACTCTTGCCAGCATTGGTGACAGGCCAGCGTCTATAGTCTATGCCACCACCGATCTGGTCAAAGCGTATGACATCGGCACCCAGTTGTGCCAGGGTCATGCCGCCGGAAGGAGCAGCGATAAAAGCGCTGCCTTCGACAACTCGCAATCCATCCAGTAAGTGTTGCAACGACTACTCCTGAAATTCTTTAAGTAAGTAACAAGTAGCCATTGTTAATAACTACTTTGTCCTGCTCTAGAGACTTGCAACGAAATAACACCTCGTTGCCGTTCCGCCAAATCTCGGTCCTGATGGTATCTCCTGGATACACGGGTGCAGAAAAGCGCA
This sequence comes from Pseudomonadota bacterium, assembly GCA_022563075.1. Taxonomy (GTDB): domain Bacteria; phylum Pseudomonadota; class Gammaproteobacteria; order Pseudomonadales; family Pseudohongiellaceae; genus UBA9145. Next base: position 10,196 of record JADFOC010000028.1, on the reverse strand, counting down.
AACGCAACTGCTTGAATCGCAAAGGATCGTAATCGCAACAGGTCTTCAACAATGCATGCGTCATCACACCAAGGGTACACAGGCCATGCAGGATGGGCGCCTTGAATCCGGCATTACGCGCAATACTTGGCGAAGCGTGTAGTGGATTGAAATCTCCAGACAATCTATAGATAAGTGCCTGCTGCGGTAAAGTTACCATGTCACACACCGTATCGGGATCGTTATTTGGAATTGCATCATTCTTCGGTGATGACTTTCGATCACCACCGAAGCCCCCATCACCACGCGCTAATATTGTTGTTATCAGTGTACACAGGTCTTCGCCTGTCTCTACATCGCGCACAACTCGTTCAGAGACGATAAGTGCGCCAATTCGTTCTCCCTTATCGATTACCTCGGTGATACGCGTGGTCGCTTCTACCGTTGCTGCTATTGGAAACGGCTGGTGAAAAACAATTTCCTGACCGGCATGCAATACCTTTACCCAGTCCAGACCGATATCTTCTTCCTTGGCCCAAAATCCGGGATGCGCCATCATTACCGACTGACTTGGTATTACCTTCAAGCCATCTTCGTAGACGAACCGCAAACACTCTTCGTCCAGCGGATCAATCCCCATGCCCACACCGAGCGCATAGAGCATGCAATCTTTATTGTTGTAAGTCTGACGGATCGTGGGGAACTGACGGTTCAGTAATTTCTGGGCATCGAATGTCATTTTACTCTTCTTTATATTGCTTGCTTGTTACTCACCTTAACTTGCCTAGCCACTGTTACATCGGATCCCAGCTAAATACATCGCCAGACCTCTCCAAGGGAAAGAAGTCAGATCTGAATGCCGGGATTACTCGCTCAATCACCGACTCGGGTGTCCACTCGTCTGCCGTGTGCGCAGAACGTATAGGACGATTTTGATTGAATAGAAATATTTCGTTTTTCCTTACAGCAAAAATCTGACCGGTAACATCCTGTGCCGCATCACTACAAAGTGCGACGACAAGAGGCGCGATTTTTTCGGGTGTCATCTGTTGAATCTTTGCGACGCGGGCTTTTTCTTCTTCGGTGTTGGTTGGGATGGTGCCGATCAAACGGCTCCAGGCGAATGGTGCGATGCAGTTAGAGCGCACTCTGAACCGACCCATGTCCAAGGCCATTGATTTCGACAAGCCGACGATACCCAATTTTGCAGCTGCATAGTTGGCCTGACCAAAGTTTCCAATCAGACCAGAAGTGGAGGTCATTTTGACGAAGGCCCCGCTGGTTTGGGCGCGAAAATGCGTCGCAGCAGCACGGCTGACATTAAACGTTCCCTTTAAATGTACATTGATCACGGCATCGAAGTCTGCTTCGGTCATCTTGTGGAATATCTTGTCGCGCAGATTGCCGGCGTTGTTCACCACTGCATCGATACGCCCGAAATAACTCACCGCCGTTTCGATGATCTCATGGGCGGCATCCCAGTCCGCGACACTGGCATAGGAAGCAACAGCTTCGCCGCCCGCGTCCTTTATTTCGGCAACCACGTCATCGGCCGGACTGGAATCATGACCAGAACCGTCTTCGGCTCCTCCGAGATCGTTCACTACTACTTTGGCGCCATGTGCGGCAGCCATTATAGCGATGGCGCGGCCGATGCCACGACCGGCGCCGGTGACGACGATCACCTTATCTTTTACTAGTTGTTGCGAACCCATTGATACCAGTTCTTCCCCTTGTTCGTTTGACTATGACTATCTTAGTTTATGCTTTCTCAACTAATTCACGGGCGATAAGCTTCACGGCCAAAACTTCCTCGGCTCCTTCGAAGATAGATAGCACTCTTGCATCGACAAAGAACCGGCTTACCGCCGATTCTTCAGCATATCCCATGCCGCCATGAATTTGCATGGCTTCACGAGTAATCCATTCGGCGGCGCGACAACTAAATAGTTTCACCAGGCTGGCTTCCATCTGACCACCACCGGAATCCATTAATTCAGCCACTGCATAACTGAATTGTCTGCAGGCTGTTAAGGTGGCCATCATGCGTGTAAGTTTTACTCTGGTTAGCTGATAATCACTCACCGCTTTACCGAACACCTTGCGTTCCTTTGAGTAAGTTAATGCTCTTTCAAAAGCCGCCTGCATGACACCGGTAGCACGCGCCGCTGTCTGAATGCGTCCACCGGAAAAACCGGCCATGGTGTAATAAAATCCTTTGCCTTCACCCTGTTCCTCGCCCACCAGATTCTCGGCCGGCACGAAGTAATCGTCGAAAAATAGATCGTAGGAATGCATGCCGCGGTATCCGATGGTGGCTATGGCATTACCGGTTAATGATCCACCTCGATCCTGCACATGTTGAAATTTGTGGCCATCATATGCCGGCTTTTCTAACAAGAACATACTCAAGCCCTTGTGGCCTAAGGATTGATCGGTACTGGTTCTGGCTAACACGACGATTAATTCCGATCTTCCGGCAAAGGTGCACCAGGTCTTGCTGCCATTCAGTAACCAACCGCCGTCCGTGGCTGTTGCTTTCAAAGCAACCGATGCGACGTCGGAGCCGGTGTTGGGTTCGGTAATGGATATCGCGCAGAGTATTTCACCGGAAGCGAGCTTTGGTAACCATTTTTGTTGCTGGGCTTCGGTGCCACCCTTTAATAGAGCACGCACCGCAATTTCCGGTCGAGTAATTAGACTGCCGGCGGCACCCAGGGAGCCTCGGGAAAGCTCCTCGGTAACCACGATCATGCCCAAGCTGTCGGGACGATGGTCCGGCTGCAAACCGCCGAAGCGCTCGGGAATACAGGTGCCAAAACAACCAAGCTCGGCGGCTGGTTTTAGTATTGCATCGGGGATGTCTTTTCCATCGCGGTGAATCCCTTCGGCCAGAGGAATCACTACATCATTGGCGAAACGAAAAAACGTCTCTCTCACTAATTCTTTTTCTTCATCGAGTGTGGAAGGCAGGCGCGTAATATTTTGCTGTGCAATCTCTTTGCCTATTGCCGCGAGCGATGCTGAATCCAGGTATTCATCGAGAATATTTTCCACGCCTGTTCTCGAGTAAAAATCCAAAAATTCCTGGCGACTAATACCGACGTCTGCAGGTCTGGCAATCAAGCGTTGCAGTACCGACTCTATAGTCTCGGCACAAAATGAGAGAGTGATCCTGTTGACTAAGGCATTTTTGGGTTGAAGTTTCTCGGCATAACCGATCAAGGCTTTAGCCGCAGCAAGTTCGGCCGTACAAAAGGCAAGCTCATAGCTGACCAACTGCCAGTTATCCAGCAGACCTGCATCGAACTCATGATCTGAGTCCAGGCACTGAGATTTTATATGCTTGAATGCGCGATTAAGAAACTGCTGGAGCACATCCAATTCAGCCGTTACTCGCGATGGCTGGTGGGACAAATCGCCTGTGGGGACTAGTTGTGGTTCATGCGTCACTAGGTGATTGTCCGTTAATAAGCCTCAAGCGTAATGCCCGATGATGGAAATACTACAAACGTTTTGATGCGGGAACCCGCCCAGGTTGTGATTCAGTCCCAGCCTTGGATCTGCCAATTGCCGATCGCCTGCTCGTCCCTGAAATTGCAGATAGTTTTCATAAATCATCCTGAGACCAGACGCACCGATAGGATGACCGAAGCATTTCAAGCCACCATCGATCTGACAGGGATTACTGCCATCGGCATCGAACTTGCCATCCAGTACATCATTCACTGCCCTGCCTTCTTCGGCAAATTGCAAATCTTCCATGGTGACTAACTCGGTGATTGAGAAACAATCATGCACTTCGCTCATGCTGATTTCTTCTTTGGGCTTCTTAATGCCAGCCTCGTCGTACGCACGCTGAGCGGCGATGCGCGTCGTCTTCAGGTAGGAACCGTCCCAGCTGTCGTGACTGGATTCAGTCCCGTTCGATACCGCAAGTTGCAGCGCCTTCACGGAAATCAAGTTGTCTTTGCCCAGGCTCTTGGCAATTTCAGGCGTGGTCACAATAGCGCAGGCAGAGCCATCGCTGACTCCGCAGCAATCGAATAGCCCAATGGGCTCGGCTATATAAGGCGCATTAATTGCCTGTTCCTCGGTAATTTCTCGCCGTAGATGTGCCTTGGGATTCTTGACGCCGTTGGCATGACTCTTCACAGACACGTGGGCCATGGCGCGTTTTAGATCGTCCTTGTGCAGACCATGCTTGGCACGATAGCCACAGGCCAGTTGCGCGAAAGCGCCTGGCGCCGACAGGTTTGGCCAGTACATGTCGTTCTCAACGCCACGTGATCTTTGTGGCAGACCGCCGTAACCGGTGTCCTTGAGTTTTTCGACGCCAAGCGCCAGGGCGATATCACAGGCGCCAGCTGCCACCGCATAGACTGCGCCGCGAAAGGCCTCGGTGCCGGTGGCACACATATTCTCTACCTTGGTGACAGGTATATAGTTGAGACGCAGAGCGATGGCCAGGGGCATGGCACTTGCGCCAACATTAAAGGCGTCGATTCCGGCGCCAAACCAGGCCGCTTCAATTTGACTTCTTTCTATGCCTGCATCCTGTATGCATTCTTCGAATGCTTCCACCATCAAGTCGGAAGGACTGGATTCCCAGCGCTCACCGAACTTGCTGCAACCCATTCCTAAGATCACTACTTTGTCTTTTATGCCACTGGCCATAGTCATTCACCTTTTCGTCTATTTAGTGGTCCATTCCCAAAATTCAATTGTTATTCAATCTAATATCTATTTTGTTTGCCAATTCAATCTTCAATAATCGCTTTCCAGAAGTATTTCCTGAAGCCACGTTGCGTATCGAACTGCTTAATTCGAAAATGTACTGACACCCTGGATCCAGAATCTATCTTGCCTGCTTCTACTTCCGTGAAATCCATCATCAACTTGCCGCCGCCTTCAAACTCCACCATGCCGAAATAAGCCGGTGGGTTCCAATCAAAGGTCAGGTTATCGGCGGTCCAGGTCTGAACGGTGCCTTTCTTATCTGAAAATCCATAATCATCCTGGCTCTCCAGGGCATTACATTCCGGGTTAACACAATATTTTTCACGCGGGATTTGCACGGTGCCGCATTCCCGACACTTGCCTCCAATAAATCCGGTGAGAAAATCTTTACGCCGATTATAACCCGACAGAAAGGTTTGCTTATCGGCTTCACCGCGCTTGCCGATGTCTCTCTCTAGCAGATTATTGAAACTCAAAAACTTGTTGTAGTTCGTTTCTTCGCGACGAGCGGCCAGTGCGCCGGTAACACCCACTGTAGGTTTTGAATTAGCAATCGCCGCGGTGACGCGAAATAAAATAGCATCGCAACCCTGACCGAATCCAATCAGAAGGATCAACTCCCCCTTGCTTGCCGTCTCCAGCACCTTGGCTAGCAGTAGTACCGATTGTGCTGCGCCCGCTACGCCTACATTGGTAATTTGATTATCGACAATCGCGTCTGCGTTGATACCGAGTTTAGTGGCAAGTATCCCGGGAGTGCGTGCCTGGTCAGTTGGCAGAATAAAGTATTTGATGTCTTCGCTGTTTACCGAAAAATTCTCTAGCAAGGCATTAACTGCCGACGGCACAGATTTTAAATAACCTTCGTCACGAATCCAACGTTCTTCCCAGTCATAATCGAAACTTACGTTTTCGCCGCGATAGTGATCGACGAAATCGACAGCCAATGTTTCCGAGCCAAGGTATTCTGCGATGACGTTAGCAGAACCAATACCGAGGGCGGCGGCCGCATCACCCCATAGCATTTCCGCTCTCGAACCGGCCTTGGTGCGCCGGTGCTCAGAAGCTACCAGTAAGGCGGTACCTTTGATGTTTCCCTCGAGTAAAGAAATCAAAGCAGATGTCGCTGCTCTTTGAGATGCACTGATGTCCATCGTGCGAATGCGATTATTAAGATTCATCGCTTCACTAACGACCACCGAATTTTGTCGATCCAGGAACGGGAATGTTGTTGAAGCAAGATAAAGCGAAGTGATGGCCGCATCGTCCAATGCTGAAAGACAATCCTGCGCCGCCTCCACTGCCATGGTGACGGTGTCTTCATCCCAATTACAAATGCTGCGTTCGCCCTTGCTTAAAGATTTTAGGCTTGCGTTGAACCAGGTATTTGCTTCAGCCATCGCTGCTCTACTGAGCCGGGCGCGGGGAATGTAAGCACCGTAAGCGGTAATACCAATCATATTGTGCGTCCTATCACTAACTTCATAATCTCCGACGAACCACCGTAGATACGACGAACTCGTGAATCCACAAACAAGCGCGAGATTGGATACTCACGCATATAACCATAACCACCGAAAAACTGCAGGCAATCATCCACTATCTTGTAGCCGGTTTCGGTGGTCCACAATTTCGCCATCGCGCCTTCTTCCGGAGTCAGCTTGCCGTCGTTGATTTTATGCAAACACTGATCGAGGTAGGCCCAACCTACCGCGAGAGAAGTTTTCATTTCTGCCAGTTTGAATTGTGTGTTCTGAAATTCGAAAATCTGTTTACCGAAGGCCTTGCGTTGCTTTACGTACTCCACAGTCATTTCAAAGGCACGTTGCGCTTCGGCAAACGCTCGGCAGGCAATAGTAATGCGCTCTCTGGGAAGTTCATTCATCAACACGGCGAAGCCTCCTCCTTCCTGGCCGAGCAGATTAGACGTGGGAACACGCACATCGGAGAAAAATATTTCGGAAGTGTCTGCCGCCTTTTGGCCGATCTTGTCTAGATTGCGGCCACGCTCGAAGCCTGCTCGATCGGATTCCACGATGATCAGGCTAATACCTCTCGCGCCCTGGGATGGGTCGGTGGAACACGCCAACAACACAAAATCACAATTCTGGCCATTGGTGATGAATGTCTTCTGACCATTGATGACGTATTCGTCACCCTCTTTAACCGCCGTAGTGCGTAGCGCTTTAAGATCGCTGCCACAGCCTGGTTCAGTCATGCCGATTGCAGAAATCGCTTCGCCACTGACCATCTTTGGCAACCACCGTTGTTTCTGTTCTTCGGTGCCGTTATGTAATAGATAGTAAGAGACGATGTCAGAGGAAACGGAAAAACCCACGCTGGCTCCGCCGATGGCGTAGCCAACTTCTTCGGATAGCACCATGTTATAGAGAAAGTCGGCGCCGGGACCACCGTATTGCTCGGGTATACCACAACAATGGAAACCATTGGCGCCGGCCTTCTCCCAGAATTCCCTGGGTACTATGCCGTCTTGCTCCCATTGATCGATATTTGGCTCCAGCTCTTCTCGAAAGAAGCGTCGGGCATTGCTGCGAAAGAGCTCGTGGTCGGCGTTAAAAATGGCGCGGTCATGCATGAGGCCCGTCCCCCCTTCATGGATTTGGCGGACTGGAGATTCTATTCGAAATAGGGGTTAAATGCGATGCAAGACAGTCATTGCTGCACGCGATAGAATCTCGCTATCCAGGTATACCTGCCATCACTATGAGCAAGCCACCCAAACCGACTAAATTGCGCTGCTTCGTCGGCGTGAAATTTGCTTTGCATGATCAGATCAAGCCTCTTTTAGAAGATTTGAAAATTCGAACCGAGGATAAGAGCAGCAAGCTGAGAATCGTGCCGCCTGAAAATCTGCATATCACCATTAAGTTTTTAGGCTCGGTAGGGAGAAATCAACTCAACTCGATTCGGGCTCTACTCAGCGAATTATCGGGTAAGCACCAGCAACACGAATTGCATTGCCAGGGCATCGGGTTTTTTAAGAACTCAATCTGGGTAGGCATTCACACCGACCATTATCTGAATGCTATAGCCACGGAGATGAATATGGCATTCGTTTCATTAGGATTTAACGCCCAGCAGAAGAAATATGTACCTCATGTGACCGTTGCGCGCTTCAATCGAGATGCCAGGATAAAGTTATCCACATTATTGGAGATATACTCTGGTAAAATCTGGGGGATAATTCCGGTGAAAGAAATCCTGTTGTTTAAGTCTGACACACTTCCTGAAGGTGCTAGGTATTCTATTTTGGATAACTATAAGTTAGCTGATGTTTCTTAGCGATGTCTCTCTCAAGTTTTGTAGTGGTCATTCAGTCCAGCTCCACTGATAATCATTGGTGTTGTTTTTTCGAGACGGGACAATCGCGTCTTTTCGTGTCTGGCGGAGCTGATATTGTCGGCATACTCGCGTTGCTTGCCAGGACTCAGTGAGTCGAACCCTTTACGCAGCTTCGAGCTCTTCTTTAAAGCGGCAGCCAATTCGACAGGAATTACCAGTTCTTTCTTTATTGGCTTGATTTGCTTCCCCGCCTTCTGGTTTTCAATTGCTTCCAACACATAGGCTCTTACCAGTTTGGCATTGACAGCGTCGCCAGTTTCGAAGCACCACTGCCGCATGCCTCTAGTAGTTCCTTCCTCGGCATTGAGCAATTTTTTTCTCAGGTCTTTGAGAAATACGCCTTGCTGAAACCACAAAGCGCAGTGGTGCTTAAAACCAACAAAACCGACAACGATTTTGCCCTGCAAAATATAAGACGGAGCGCCCCACTTCACGGTTTCGGTAAGCTCTGTGCGTCCCAAAATCTTTCGGAAACTAGTAAATTGGCTTCTCCAGTGTTCATGCTTCTCTATATAGGTTGAAACTTTTTCTTGATCGTTCATGTTTGCCTCAATCGTCGGCTCTAACCAGAGAATTCAATACATGATCCTCCCAGTTGCCATTGATCAGCAAGTAGGCCCTGGCGAAGCCTTCCTTCTCAAAACCGAGACTCTTTAACAATCGGGCAGAGCGTTCATTGGATGGCATGTGGTTGGCCATGATTCGGTGCAGTTCCAACTCGTTAAAAGCATAATTGATGGCGTAAGATACAATTTTCTTCGCATATCCTCGACGTTCGTATCGCTGCGCCACCGAATAGCCCATATGACAAGCCTGAAATACACCCTTCACAATATTACTCAGGGAGCAGCCTCCGATGACATAAGACTCAGTCTCATCGGTGCCGATGAAATGTACGGAGACGCCGTTTTCATATTCGACTACCCTTTCTTCGAGTCTGCGTTTCCAGGAATCGATGGAGTGATGTTTTTTAGGCACGGCAGGACTCCATTTCTGGAGATGAGACTCGTTCACCGCGAAATAGTTTGCGAGAATAATCTCGTGGCCTGGCCTGGCTATTACAATTTTCATGATTCGTTCATGCTTTTCCAGGAAAGAAGATTCTGTTATAGCTGTTTGACCATCAGTAGAATCTCTTCGTCTTTGTAGTTAAATTGTTGCAGTGGCTGCCAGCCCAGCTTTGCATAAAGCCCACCATCGAGATTAAGAGTCTGCAAATACAAGTGAGGTAGACTCTGCTTCCGTGCCATCTCGACTATTTTCTGACTCAGTGCCGATGCGAAGCGATAACCACGGTATTCCTCAACTACGAATACACTACCCAGCCAATATTGTTTATCTGGAAACAATTCCGCCAGTTCTTGCAGTTTGAGTGCGGCTATACCGATGGGTTTCCCATGAAGTGTGGCGAGTATATGAATCGGCAATTCTTGCTTACTGAGTGAGGCTCGCAGTTGTTCGTTGACATTTTCACCATCAGGCCCTATCCGGTCAGCCCAAACGCTCTGCCACCACTCGATAACTAATGGCACGTCTTCCGGCCGATCGGATAGAAATTCGAATTGTACCTGCATGGCAGCGGGTGCCTTCAATCATCTACGAATAAGATCGTTCAAGAATAACACTCTTCAATTCAATTGCGTAAATCGACCGCGTCATCGCAACCAGGCCATTTTTAGCATTCAATCTCGTCCCGCTATGAGCAGTCCTATTTGATTATCTGGCCATTTGACTAATTGTTATGAAAATTCAATGCTGTTCAGTTATTAGCAGTATATCTCTAAGATTAATTTATAAATACATCAATCAGTTAGTCGCGATTGTAATTTCGATTAGGCGGGGATGCTACAGGATCGACAAAGAAGCATAATGATTTATCTGGTGGACATATGCAAAGATTGTTGATCCAGTGCGTCCATCAATCGAAGATTTTTTCAATGAAATATTTGAGAGTATTTTGGTAGCGCGTACCGGCAGAATAAGTATAGCTACTCTATTTACCAGTATTATCACAGGCTTTATGGCGGTCATAACCCAACTCAACTGGCAGATACAAACCCAGTATTAGGCGGCAAGCAATGCCGATAGAAAGACCGGCTATATTGTTGCTGCTA